>JABDGE010000119.1:10144-11090 GCA_013286235.1 Bacteroidota bacterium | reverse complement strand
TATTGCAAATATAATAATTTCAATTAACATAAACCACTCACAATTATTGTAATGGTAATTTTTCAGTCAAATTTTTTAAATATCATTATAATCTAAACCATATACGCATTCGTGAATTTAAAAAGTTATGTCACACAATGTGGGTCGAATAAACGATTTTAACGAGCCATTTTTTTAATTTTGAAGCCTTATGATTTTACAGTACTGTTCCGACCTTCATTTAGAGTTTCCCCAAAATGAAGCTTATATAAAAGCCACCCCTATCCAGCCCACCGGAGATATATTGTTATTGGCGGGCGACATCACACTTTTCACCAGGATAGACCGACAGAAGGACTTTTTTGATTATATTAGTGACCACTTCGCCGAAACCTATTGGATACCAGGCAATCACGAGTATTATCAAAGCGATATTTCAAACAGATCTGGTTCATTTGAAGAAAGGATTAGAAATAATGTCTTCCTGGTAAACAATGTAGTTAAACAATTCGGGCCACACCAACTACTATTTTCCACCTTGTGGTCATCCATTAGCTTGTTAAATGGATGGCGGATAGAACGCGGTTTAAATGACTTTTATCAAATTAGTTACAATGGAAAACGTTTGCAAGTTCCAGATTATAATGATTTTCATAAAGACTGTATAGGATTTCTTCGGCCTGCTTTAGAGGAAGAAACACAAGGCAAAAAAGTGGTAATCACTCATCATGTGCCTACATTTAAAAACTACCCACCTGAATATAAAAGCGATTTCCTAAATGAGGCATTTGCTACGATATTGGATGATTTGATTTCAGAGACCACACCGGATTATTGGATTTACGGGCATCACCATCGCAACATTCCTGAATTTAAGATAGGTCATACCAAAATGCTGACCAATCAGCTTGGCTATGTTCAACAGAATGAAAATTCACTTTTCCGCCTTAATAAATGCATTGAACTT
>JABDGE010000119.1:0-10134 GCA_013286235.1 Bacteroidota bacterium | reverse complement strand
GCCAAAGCAACCCATAGATATTTATTTCTCTAAAGATTCCTTTCTCCGGGTAGACCAAGCCATGGAGGGTTATAATATGTCTGAAAGATGGTGGCAAACAACGTATAAGTTGCGTGAAAATGGCAAATTACTATCGCTCTATAAAAAGGAAAATGGATTAGGTCGAACAATGGTAAATAAGAATTTGAAAATAATCAGCCAATAATTGAAAGTGATCAGGAATTAAGATTATCTGCTATTTAGCTGAAGAATTGCACCGCACATTGCACCGCACAAAAATAAAAAATCCTTGTAATTTACTGAATTTCAGCTAACTACAAGGATTTGAGGTAGCGGGAGCAGGACTCGAACCTACGACCTTCGGGTTATGAGCCCGACGAGCTACCAACTGCTCCATCCCGCACTCTATTTTTGGTGATTACACCGATTTTTATTAGTGATTACGCCGATTTTCCTTTTTGATTTCACTGATTTTAATCGGTGTAATCATTCCCAAATCGGTGAAATCCTTATTTTTAATTGGGACTGCAAAGATATAATTCGTTTCTTTGCAGTCCAAATTATATTTTGTTTATTTTTATATGGCGCATAGGGCGGGTTTTGTGAGTATTATAGGTAAGCCAAATGCAGGCAAATCCACCCTGATGAACGCGCTGGTGGGCGAAAAAATGTCCATCATTACACCCAAAGCGCAAACCACGCGCCACCGTATACTTGGCATTGTAAACGGCGAGGACTACCAGATTGTTTTTTCGGACACGCCCGGCATCATCAAGCCGCATTATGCCCTGCATGAGAGCATGATGCACCAGGTAGATGGTTCCATCGTAGATGCCGACCTTATTTTATTGGTAACCGACATTTACGAGGAATACGACGAAGCCGATGTATTAAAAAAATTGGAAGGTTCGCTGGCGCCATTGGCAGTGCTGGTTAATAAGGTGGATCAATCCGATGAGGACACGGTAAAGGCGAAAATCGAATACTGGCAGGAAAAGCTAAAGCCAAAGGCCATATTCGCTATTTCGGCGTTGAAAGATTATAACGTGCTGGCGGTAATGAACTTTGTGCTGGAACACCTGCCCGAGCATCCGGCCTATTATGACAAGGATTTGCTGACCGACCGCAACGACCGTTTTTTTGCTTCGGAAATGATACGGGCGCAGGTTTTTAAACAATATAAAAAAGAAATACCCTACAGCACCGAAGTGATTATAACCGCCTTTAAGGAAGGCCCAACGATGCACCGCATCAGCGCGGAGATCATTGTGGAACGGGATTCGCAAAAAAATATCCTGATCGGCAAAGACGGCGGAATGCTTAAAATTGTAGGCACCTATGCCCGGCGCGAAATGGAAGAATTTTTTCAGCGCAAGGTGTTTTTGGAGATGTTTGTAAAAGTGATCCCCGACTGGCGCAGTAAGAAGAATTATCTGAAGCAATTTGGATACGAACAGTAAGAATTTACGAGTTATGATTTCAGATTTTGAAAATGGTAGCCATAAATCCTAAATCGTAAATCAAAATGAAAGAGTGTTAAATACGATTCACGAACTGCGACTTTAGAATTAAAGGACTATCTAAATCGTAAATCGTAAATCGTAAATCGTAAATCGAAATGAGTAACATCGTCGCCATCGTAGGCCGCCCGAATGTGGGCAAATCAACTTTATATAACCGCTTGACTGAAAGCCGCAAGGCAATTGTTGATGACGTAAGCGGCGTTACCCGCGACAGGCATTACGGCGTAAGTGAATGGATAGGTAAACAATTTACCGTTATTGATACCGGCGGGTACGTAGCCAACTCGGAAGATGTGTTTGAAGCGGCGATTCGCGAACAGGTGATCATCGCCATTGAAGAAGCTACGGTGATCCTGTTTATGGTTGACGTTACAACCGGCATCACCGACCTGGATGACGAGATTGCCAGCCTGCTGCGCAAAGGCAAAAAGCCGGTTTTTGTGGTGGTGAATAAAATGGATAATACCAGCTTGTTAGCCGATTCGATGGTGTTTTACAGCCTGGGACTGGGCGAGCTTTATAATATCTCGTCGATGACGGGCTCGGGCACCGGGGAATTGCTCGACGAAGTGGTGAAGCATTTTGAAGATTTACCGCTCGAAGAAAATACGCTGCCCAAATATGCCATCGTGGGCCGGCCGAATGTGGGCAAATCCTCCATCATTAATGCACTAATCGGCCAGGAGCGGAACATCGTCACCCCTATCGCCGGCACTACCCGTGATTCCATCCATATCCATTATAACCAGTACGGTCATGATTTTATGCTGATCGATACCGCCGGGCTGCGTAAAAAAACCAAGGTTAAGGAGAATATTGAGTTTTACTCGGTAATGCGCACCATCAAGGCACTGGAGGAAGCCGATGTGGTGATCCTGATGATCGACGCCGTTGAGGGGATCGAATCACAGGACATCAACATCTTTCACCTGGCCGAGAAAAATAAAAAAGGCATCCTGATCGTGGTGAACAAATGGGACCTGATCGAAAAGAACAACAAAACCGCGAAAGTTTTCGAAGAACAGATCAGGGAAAAGATAGCGCCCTTTACCGATGTGCCGATCGTATTCACGTCGGTAACAGAAAAGCAAAGGGTACTAAAAGTGATCGATGTAGCCAACCAGGTATATCAAAACAAGATCCGGAAAATCCCTACCTCCAAACTGAACGAGGTAATGCTGCCGATCATCGAGAATTATCCGCCGCCCGCCATCAAAGGCAAATACGTAAAGATCAAATACATCACCCAGATAGCGGGCACATCGCCGATGTTTGCCTTTTTTTGCAACCTGCCCCAATACCTGAAAGAACCCTATTACCGGTTTATTGAAAATAAGCTGCGCGAAAACTTCGACTTTTCCGGCGCGCCGATACAGGTTTGGTTCAGGCAGAAGTAGATTAGTCCGAAAGTCAGTAAAGTCCGAAAGTCCGGAAGACGCTGCGACTGACGTTTCGGTAGAAAACAACTCAAGTCATATAAAACTCAAGTCATATAAAAGAGAGGCTTTTTCGCCTTTGTTGTGTTATCACCCTAGGTGTTCGGAAGATATACTTCTTCAGAAAAAACAACAGCAGGGATGTCTTGGTGAGGCACTCGAACCATGCGCGCAATGGCCTTTTTAGCCGTGTACGAACGCTAAGCTGATGCAGAATGCCCTCCGCGTATGCTTAGCGGGCCTTAGCATTTCACCAATTTTAGATCTTCCGAACACCCATGGTGTTATCATCAATAAATTGAATCATTTCAAATTGAATCATTTTATTTACCGGGCGGACAATCGTTTCACTGCTTTTTTACCTTCTTCATTATCGGGCCAAAGCATTACCGACTTTTGATACATTAAAAGCGCGTCATCGTTATCACCTGCCTTTTCCAGCGCCTGCGCATAGCTGTCATATGCATTCCCGCTTTTTGGAAAAAGCAGGATGTTAATTTTGAAGACCTCCAGCGAACGTGCCAAGTGATCGGGCATCGGCGCCTTTAGCAAGTCGAATCCAAGCGTATTCATTTCCAGTTCATCGATATAATAATGGGCCGTATCGCTTTTTAAGCTCAGCAGCTTGCTGGCAGCCGCGTTTAATCCATTTTTTACGAGTGTTTCTCCGTACACCCTCGCCAGCGATTGGGTGACACGGAAATTGCCCGGCGAAATACCATTGAGCATATTGGAAATGCCCACCATCAACTGAAGCGGCGCATGATTGGTATTGTCATAAAAAATGATGGTTTGGTCTTTGTTGAGGTTATGGTGTAGTACCGTGGTAATCCCGACAACATGCCCATCGTGAAAGATGAAAGTATCCGGATGGGCTTTTTTGGTATAAACATTCCATCCCAACCCGTAGGAACGCGTACTGGCGCCCATGTGGAACACTTTACCGTTATTTAAGATCAGCGGGCTGAAAGCGGGTTTTAACAGATCCTTGTTAATAAGCTTGCCGGCCATCAGCGCTTGCTCAAATTTCAATAGATCCTGCAAGGTACTCATCACATTAGCCGGCCCATAAAGGCTTCCTAAATTATAGAAGGTATAATTTTGGATATGATCAAGCGAATCGACGTTTTGATACGCGCCCGTATAATAATTGGGGATGATATACCTCGGCGTATTGGGCATACCCGCCAGGCGGATATAGGATTTCGACATCCCAGCGGGGCGAAAAACTTTGACTTTCATATAAACGTTAAACGGCATACGGCTGACTTTCTCAACCAGTAAGGCCAGCAACACGTAATTGGTGTTATTATAGCTCCAATTGGAACCCGGCGGAAAAAGCAATGGAGTTTTTGAGTCGACAATATGCGTATAAATTTCCTCGTTGCTGAGTATCTCATCCGGGTGTGCTGCAATATAGGACGCTTCGGCCTTTTCCTGGACGGGCAGCCCGGAAGATTGGCTCAACAAGTGCCTTACCTGTATCTCCGGGTACGGAAAATCCTTAAAGTATTTGCTCAGCGGGTCGCCCAGGTTGATCTTCCCTTTTTGCACTAATTGCAACACTGCGACTGCGGTGAGCGGCTTGGATAAAGAAGCCAGGTTAAACGTAGTTGTATCGGAGTTAGGGATATGATGTGCAAAGTCAATATCCCCTACTGAACGCCGGTAAATTACGCTGCCATGTTCCGCAACCAGTATGCTGCCATTAAAAAGTTTGTTCGCCGCCAGCACCGACACCAGCGAATCGATCCGTTCGGAGCGTTTATCCTGCGCAGAAAGAGCATGAATGTAGAACAATGACATAACCAAAATGTATTTTTCGAAGCGTTTCATAGCAAGCATCCTTAATAGATAAGAAATATTTCTTACAATACTCGGAAAATCTTTTGATACTAAGAAACATTTCTTATGGTTAGTTTTAATTTTTCATATGTAACAATAGTGTACAACATGGAAAGCATACTGTAATTAATAATTGGCCCCCTCGTCTACCTTTGGTTTAAACATTTAACCAGTTTTTAAACCATGAAAAATTCTATCAAAAATCTCGCAGGGGGCGCTGTTGCGCTGCTCTGTATTTTGGGATGTACAAAGGATGCAGGTAATTCTGCATCGCCCTCAAGCCAAACGCCTTCAACACCAGGCTTTAAAACAGCACTCGCCCCGCGAGCTTCGCTTGGGCAAAGCGCATTCAACCTATGGACCACTTGTGGTACGGCTCCCTATGATATTTCGGGAACCAATGGGATCTGCGTTCCGGTTGGAGATTGCAGCAGCTCCATTGATGCAGCACAGGAAAGCAGCGGTCAGAATGCGACCGGCTTTCAATTTAATGGGTGCTTTAAAGGGGGGACAAACGCAACTTCGTATGCTGAAGAAGCTGTATTCCTTTGCGATAATGACACGCAATGGAATGGTGATGAAATGGGATTTGTAAAGACATTAGAAGACAACGTGCTAAAAGCTTATGTACAAGGCGGCGGCAACTATTACACCTATGTACTATCCACCGGAGATAATGGCTACCATACATTCAAGGCACAATGCCGTTCATCAAGCAATGTGGATATGGTCGACTTTTATATTGATGGAAATTACAAATGTACCCTTACAAATACTGCAGGCCATTATTGGGAAAACTATGATTATTTTGTTGGAACAAATCACTGGGCGGGCGGTTCGGACCCTGTTGGCCAGCAGATTGAAATGTACAATATGACAACTTATTAAATTGCGCGTTTGTTAATTTCCATGAAGATGCCCCGAATCTCACCGGGGCAGTCTTCTTTTAAGCGAAGTTCACCCCCGGCCAGACCGTCCTCGCGAGTGGTAAAATTAGAAAAACTCTAAAGGTCCGATGACATCTTTTCACCCTGTCACCCCTTTTTGTCATCTCGACGTAGGAGAGATCTCCTACATCATGCCGGCGAACTATGCTTGCGGTACGGTCAGATGTATAAGATCTCTCCCTCGTCCCTCGGTTGAAATGACAAATTAGTGGGTAGTTGCCTTGCCCTTCACTGTAATACACCTGGTCGCTATGCGATTTTTCATCGCCGGCTCAAATCGGGCAGTCTGTGCAACTCCCGGTAATCATTGGGCGAGCATTTGAATATTTTTTTGAACTCCCGGTAAAAATAGGTTTTGTTGTTAAAGCCCGTACGGTAAAACACTTCGGATACCGTGAGATCGGTATTCAACAACAGCCCCGACGCCTTCTGCAGCCTTACGTGACGGATCAGTTCGGTAGGCGTCATGTCTGAAAGTGTCTTAATTTTACGGTAAACCTGTATTTTGCTCAGGTTGAGCGAATGCTCCAAAAATGCGCTGTCGAGATCTTCATCTATATTGTCTTCGATCAACCGGGTAACCTTTTCGATAAAACGCTTGTCGGTTAGATTAATGTCGCCGGCGGTCTTGATATCCGGCAGGCTGTTATTCAAACGGAATGCGCTATGCAATTTTTCTCGGTACTCAAGCAGCTTTTGAACGCGCACCAAAAGGTATGCTGTTTGAAAAGGCTTGGCAATATATGCGTCGGCCCCGCAGCCATATCCTTCGGTACGGTGCTCGATGGCGCTTCGCGCCGATAATAACACAAATGGAATATGGCAGGTTTCGGTTGTGTTTTTTACCAGGCTGCAAAGTTCCAAACCGTCCATATCGGGCATCATCACGTCGCTGATGATGAGATCCGGAGTAGTACGTTTCATCAGGTCAAGCGCCTCAAGGCCCGTAGCTGATTCAAAAACAATATAATATTCCGCCAAAATATCCTGTACCAACAGCCTGATGAGTTGATCGTCTTCGACCACTAAAATTGACGGTTTATTTTTTTGCTCCAAACAGTCGATGAGCGCTTTTTTATTGTTGTCGGCGGCAGTAGTCGCAACCATTTGCGGCTTTTGCGTAATAGCCTGCACCAGGAAAGATGGCTTCCCTGTAGTTTCAATTAAGCCGGCGTCAGTGTCATCAGTCGAATGGACGTGTTCAACCGGCAGCGAAACACGGAAACTTATCCAGCCCTTATCGACGGCTACAGCGATTGATCCGTCGAGCAAATGAGCCAACTGGCGGGTAAAAGCGAGGCCGATGCCGGTGCTATTTTGATTTTTATTTCGACCGTCGATCACAAAAAACCTTTCAAAGAGTTGCGCGGTTTCATCGGCGGCTAATTGGCAGCCAGAATTGGCAACGGTAATTTCCAGCCTGTTTTCGTCACTCAGGGCATTCGCCGAAAACAAAATATACTGGTTGTTCCCTGCGTGTTTGAATGCATTGGACAATAGGTTGAAAACTATCTTCTCCAGTTTGTCTTTGTCTGTCCGGAGGCCCATGCCTGCTTCTACATCCCAGGAAAAATCGAGTTGCTTTTCATCAACCAGCGCAGAAAATAGCCTGGCGATATCATTGAGCAGGGCCGAAACGTCCAGTTCTTCGTAATGGTTTTCGAGTTTGCCCGCTCCTGCCTTCCTGAACTCCATTAACTGCTGTACCAGGTATTGCAGCCTGAAGGCCTCCTGCTTCACAATCGACAAAAATCTTCCGCCCTCGCTGCGTTCTGCATTGCTATTTTTAAACAGGTATCGTTCAACCGAGCCTATGATAAGGGTGAGCGGCGTTTGCAATTCATGAGCCACGTTGGTAAAAAAATTCAGTTGCTCCTGGTGTGTTTGTTCGTCCTTCTCCCGCAGGGCATGTTCGAGTTTCAGTTCCTGCGCCAGCAGAAATTTCTTCTTTTTGTACCTGAAATAAGCATAGGCTATAGCAAGCAGCGCCAGGGTGTAAAAAATTAAGGCCGGCAGCCGGAGCCAGAAATACTGTTCAATGGTGATTGAAAACGCGGCCACCGGGTTGGTCCATATGCCATCACCATTTGACCATTTGAGCAGGAGGGTGTAATCCCCGGGTGGAATGTTGTTGTAAACAATTCTTTCCTGGTTGCCCATGTAGTGCCATTCCTTGTCGTCGCCTTTCAGAAAAGATGTGTAGCGGCATTTCTGCGACTGCCGGTAGGTAACCGGCTGCAGGTTCAGTTCAAAATAGTTGTCGCCCGGCTGCAGATTGTAGTGCTGCTTGGCTACGGCGCCGTTCTTTGTTAATACCGTTAATCCCTTTTCGGGCGACGCCTTCCCCGCAAACCGGAGGTCGTTCAGCAAAATTGGCGGCTGTTCATCGTCTACACGGATATTGCCGGGCATAAAATAATTGAATCCGTAAATACCGCCAAAGAACAGCATGCCAGACTTGTTTTTCCAGGAGGCGTTATCGCTGAACTCATCGCTTTGCAAGCCATCCGACTCCCTGAATTGAACGATATTGAGTTTGCCGGGCGTGATCTTTGCCAGTCCTTTATTGGTGCTCAGCCATATATTGCCATTATTATCGCCGTTAATCGCATGGATCGTATTGTTGGGCAGGCCGTCCTCGGCATACAATTGGTTAAATGTTGGCGTCGCCGATATTGCGGCGCTGGCTTCGTCTACCCGATTCAGACCAAAGCTGGTTCCAATCCAAAGGCGGTTCCCGGCATCGATGTATAGCGAAAGCACGTCGTTATTGGACAATCCACCCGGATATGACAACGCTTTAATGGTGCGAAACCGCCCGGTTTGTTCATTAAAAACGCTTAACCCGCCATAGCGGCAGCCTATCCAAAGCAGGCCGTCATTTCCCCGCGCAAGGCTATAAATTACGTTGTTGCCGGGCCCACCGTTAGTCCCGTCGTATTTATATTGTTTAAGCCAGGCTATCCGTTCCGCATCTTTGCCTGTATTTTCTAATTTTAAATGCACTAAGCCTGCTTCGTTCAATCCCAGCCAAACCGACCCGTCTTTATCGTTTAAAATACAATGAACCGAGCCAAAAGAAGGGTAGTTATTGCTGCCGCGCACATCCTTCCATTGTATAAAGTGTTTTGTTTGCCGGTTATAAATGGTAATACCCGGCGCATCCGAGCCGATATAAACCAATGAGTCTTGCGCCCTCTGAATGGCATAAACGCAGTTATCAAGCAGGTCAACCCCGGTATGAAATGTCTTGATATCTAAAAAGGAGACGTTCGGGTTGGTCCAATTTTTCAGGGCAACGATGCCGTTTCCTTTTGTTCCAATCCAAAGCTCGCTGTCCACTTCGCAAAACGCACGTACGGGAATGTGAATGGCCTGTCCATTAGCAAGCTTTTGCATTAAGCCGAACTGGCTGTCCCTCGTTGTTATTTTGATTGCACCGTTACCATCCGTGCCGACCCATAACAGTTGATCCTTGCCGGTTATCAGCGAGGTGATCCTGACATTTTGAAGCAGCGGGATTGCGGTTTCGAGCGAATTTACCGGCTTGAATGCCGTATCATATTCGCCCAGCCCTTTTGACGACCATGCGAAAATATATCGCCCGCTAAAAAATGTTACTGCCCTTACCTCGTGCGGCAGGATTGCGAGCCGCTGTTGTCCAAAGCTCGCCGTAACCTGGTATAATACGTGTGTTTTAGTGATATAGAAAACCTGGTGATTACAATAAAAGGCATCGTCAAGGCTATCAACCGGCAGGTAACCATCCAGCTTTACAAATTTGTTCCCTTCACGTTTGAATGCTTCCAGTTTGCCATTGTCTTTAAGCAGCCATAAGTGGTCCTGGTCATCGAAAAATATTTTCAGCAGGGTAAAATCCGGAAGGTTTTGGATGCCAATGCGGTCAAATGTGTTTTTCCGCTCGTTATAAAAATACAGATGCGGACTGTCACGCAGCGCCGCATATACCTCTCCCCTGCTGTTTATGGCAACGGTGTAGCCATTTGAAACCGCTTTTTTGCGCGTATAAAAATAATTGGTAAAATCGCCCGTATTTTTGTTGAATTTGGAAAGCCCTTCAACCGTACCGATCCAAATATTGCGTTTTTTATCCTCCTGCAGCTGGTAAATAACGTTGCTTGCAATGGAATTGCGTTTCAGGTCGGTGCGCTCGTAATTGAATACATGAATGTTGCTCCCATCGTAAAAATTAAGGCCATCCCAGGTGCCGAACCATACCAGGTTATCCGAATCGTGATAAATGGCATTGATGCAACTATTTGACAGGCCTGCACTGTTATCTAACTGCTGGAAGGTGTATTGTCCACATACCTGTTCGGCAATTACCAGGAAAAAAAGCACAAAAAAATAGCGGTACTTCAT
>JABDGE010000118.1 GCA_013286235.1 Bacteroidota bacterium | reverse complement strand
GTGCAATTCTGCCGACAACGAATTTGTCATGCACGGCCTTATACGCCTTGTCAGCATAAAGTAAAGCGGAATCAATTTTATTTTCTGACTTGTAAACGGTGGCAATATTTCGCCAAATAAAGCCTCTTGTTGTTGGGTCTTTTTTGGCAAAGCCCGTGCTGAGGGCGGCGTTAAAGCATTTTAACCGGGTGGCGTTATCGGGCTGCAGAAGACCAAGCAAAACCAGCATACGGGATAGCGTGCGCGAAATTTCAATGTGGGACTTATTTTGAAATACGAGCTGAGCCTCTTTCAGAAAATAATAGGTAGCGGAATCGGTTTGCTTGCTTTCTGCATACACGCGGGCCAGGTTGCTAAATTCGGCGGTTGTAAATAATTGATCGCGACCGGCTAGTGAGAAGCTAACGGCTTTTAAGTAATATGCTATGTTGACGTGCCGGTCGCCAAGGTAACATACGCCCAGGTTGTCATAACAGATCCCAATAGCTTGTTTGTTGCCGATTTTTTCGGCCATTTCCAGTGCTTTGAATATCATCGCCATCCCGTCGGGGTTATCGCCGCTTTGAGAAATGGTATAGCCCATTTCGCTGGTGATCACCACCTCGGATACCTGGTCATGTTCTGCTTTTACAAGATCGAGTATTTTTTTGTGGTAATACAATGCTTTATCGGGACTCATTTCGCCATTATCCAGCAGGATGATGTCATAGATCATCTCTATTTTGGCGGCCGGTGATTTAAGGCCGGGCAATAGCTTTAAAAGGCTATCGGGATTTTGCGGAGCGCTTGAATTGTCGTCATCTATTTTTATGGCGAGTGCCGCGTGGATCAAACTATCCACATTAAGCTTTTGCGCTTGCAGGTGCGAGAGGGCGAATACTAATAGAAAAAGAAAAAGTAGTTTTTTCATGGCCAAATCAATTTCCGGGCAATGTTATCGTAAATGCGGAGCCTTCTCCTTCTTTGCTTTCAATGTTGATCGTACCGCCATGCCCCTTCACCACAATATCGTAGCTTAATGAGAGTCCTAACCCTGTTCCCTCACCTGTCGGTTTAGTAGTAAAGAACGGCTGCATAATCTTATCTTTTATCGCCTCGGGAATGCCGTTGCCGTTATCGCGGACGGAGGCTCCCCAGCTGCCGGATGGAGAAACAAACGTTGTGACCTCGACGGTGGGTTTATATCCGGGATCGGCGGTTTTTGCTTTTTGGGCTACCGCGTAGAACGCATTATTGAACAGGTTGAGCAGCACCCGGCCGATGTCCTGCTGTACGATATTCACTGGCGGCAGATCCGGGTCAAAATTGGTGACCAGTTCAGCATTGAAGTTTTTGTCCTTGGCCCGCAAGCCATGGTACGACAGTTTAAAAAACTCGTCGGCCAAAACATTGATATTGGTGAGCTGCTTTTCGCCGGTGCTGATGCGTGAGTGCTGCAGCATGCCTTTTACAATAAAATCCGCACGCTTGCCATGCTGTTTTATTTTTTGCTCATTTTCCCTGATGTCAACCGCAAGGGCCTTTGCTTCCTCATAAGCGCCCTTGTCAATTTCCTCCTGCAGCTCATCGATAAGTTCGGTATTAATCTCCGAAAAATTATTCACAAAGTTGAGCGGGTTCTGTATCTCGTGCGCGATGCCAGCGGTGAGCTCACCCAAAGAGGCCATTTTTTCGCGCTGCACCAGTTGCGATTGGGTGGTTTGAAGTTCGCCTAAAGTATGCGCCAGGTTGTCGCGCTGGGTTTCTATCTCCTCCTTTTGCTCCAATACTTCTTTTGTGCGCAGCTGTACCTTTTGTTCGAGCAGGTGTTTCGCCCGCAGTAAGCTCCGCGAGCGATAATAAACAATGGCCCATACTACACCGATAAGCGCCAAAACAAACAGGGTAAGCGCCCACCAGGTTTCCCACCAGGGCGGGCGAATGACCACAATAATTGAAGCCCCTTTTTCATTCCATAGACCATCACTATTGGAGGCTTTTACCCGAAAGGTGTAACTGGCAGGAGACAGGTTGGTGTAGGAAACGCTGCGCTGCGTACCGGCCTGCACCCAGTTTTTATCGTAACCCACCAACTGGTAAGCGTACTGGTTTTGTGAGGGGTTCTCAAAATGCAGCGCCACATAATTAAAGCTGATGCGGTTTTGATTGTGCGGCAATTCAACCTGCTGTTTACCGTAAAGGCCCTCTGTTGTGGTCGTATCGTCCTTTGATTGCGGGTCATTGTGCTCAAGCGTCTCTATTTGCACCTGCGGCGGGTAAAGGTTTTTGCTTAGCTTATCCGGGTAAAAGGCTACAATGCCATTGCGGGAAAAAAATATCAATTCATTGTCTCTTGTTTTAATAAATAAATTCAGCCGCGCCTGTCCTAAAGCGAAGGGCAGCGCATTAGCAGCGGTATAACGGGTGAAGGTGTTATAAACCGGGTTAAACCGGGTAAATCCGCGCTGGCAGCTGAGCCACAGGTTGCCCTGTTCATCTTCCTGTATACCGGCCGCATCGTCGTCGAGCAAGCCGTCCTGTTGGGTGAATTGTTTTACCCGGCCGGTTTTCCGGTCGAACAAAAATAAGCCCGACTCATAGGTCCCGACCCAAAAGCGCCCCGCCTTGTCCTCCCGTATGTCATTTACACAAGCTAAGCCCTTAGCCCTGTCAAAAAAAGAGGTAAACGTACCGTCTTTTTTATTATACCGGTTCGGTCCGCCCAGGTTGGTGCCGGCCCATAATACGTGTTGCCGGTCTTCGTTGATGCTGAGCACTTCTCCGTTGTCGAGACTTTTGCCTCTGTAACGGGCGCCAGGTTTGTTTTTCTCATACGGGTAAGCGGTAAACCTGCGGGATTGCTTATCAAAGCTATACAGGCCGTAGCCCAGGGTGCCTATCCAAACTATGCCGGCGTGATCCTGGTAAACGTTCATTATTAGCGTAGCCTCCCATTTACCGGGACAACGGAGGGTATCGACATCGCGTGTTTTCGGGTCGTAAGTAAAAAGGCTCACGTTGCCTGAACCGCACCAGATCAAACCGCTCCGGTCCGCAGCGTAAACCGTTAAATTGTCTTTTTTAACATAGGATGGTAAGCTGACTCTTTCAAAAACTTCGGTACCGGGCTTCCACCTGATCAAGCCTTCACTGGAACTAAACCAGCAATAGTCATCCGGGGCCAGGGCGACGCCGGTAGCGCCCCCGGCCGGGTACCCGGTTTTGTCGCCGCCGGGCAGGTAAGCGTTAAACTGAGACCGCAGCCCGTTAACCCGGTCGACGCCGCCCCAGGCCATGCCTGCCCAAAGCGTGCCGGCGCGATCCACCATTGGGTATGTTACCCTGTTTACGTTGAGCGAGTATGGTTTTCTTTTGTCGTGGGCATACCGCGTAAAGCCGCCGTTGGATGGATCGAACAAATAAAGGCCATTACTATTATTGGGGTATTGAAAGGTTGCCAGCCACAGCTTGCCGTCCGCTTGTTCCGCGATATTGGTAACCGGGTTTTCCTTTAAATTTGAAAGTGGTTTCGGCGGAGTGTAATTGCTGAACTTCCCGTTGGCCCGGTCAAAAAGAGACAACCCGTTTACTGTTCCAAACCAAAGCCGGCGCCGGTCATCTTCGAAGATGGTATGAATAATTGTCGAAGCAATGGCGCCGGGTACATGCGGATCGGCTGTAAATTTTTTGAATAAACGGGCGACAGTATCAAATGAATAAAGTCCTAACGGTTTACCCTGTTTATCAACAATCGTAAACCACAAAATTCCGGGTTCCGACGGCGCCTCATAGAGGTTAGCGATATATTGCTTGTCGCTGACCGGGAACGGCGAGAACGCATTACTCAATTTGCCTGTAGAACGATCAAAGTATGCCAATCCTTTTTTTACCGCCAGCCATACTCTGCCGGTTTTGCTGATCACCATGGCGGTGGTTGAGTCGGGAAATTGTTCCTGGCGGCGCGTTTTTATGTCCAGCCTTATAACAGGATATCTTTCGGATGAAAAAGCCCCTGGAAATTGTCGTGGGTAAAGCCAAAGGTAGCCGTCGTCATCAATAACTATGTTTTCTTTCGAGAATCCGTTGTCGTGTTTTCCAAGTATATATCGTCCAAAGTTGTCGGCGGCACGGTTATAACGAAAGAGGTTGTGTTCCCGGGACAAGACCCATAAATCGCCGTCTTTTGTCTCATAAATGCATTCTGCGGCAAAGTCTTTCAGAACTCCTTTAATATTGTTGCCCAGCTTATAGACTTTTACCTTATACCCGTCATAGCGCACAAGGCCGTTTTGTGTGCCGATCCACATGTAGCCTAATTTATCCTGGTGAAGGGCCAGGATCATGCTTTCGGGCAGGCCTTCCACCACATTCAAATGTTCAAAATAAAGGTCGCGGTATTGGGCGAAAGTCTTAAAACTGATAAAAAACAATAAAAGGAGTATCGGCTTTTTCATAATTATTCAGGGCAATAATAGGGTAACGGTTGCAAGGGCTTAATTTATTAATAATTAGCCTTGGAATAAATTTATGGAAAATATATTAATATGAATACCTGGTAAGGTAAATTCAGCAAACGGCGTTCAGCGATGCGGTGACATCGTTAACGAATAAAAAGGTTTAAGCACAGTCGACTTCTCCGTTGTTCTCCGACAACAACAAAAGGTAAAATGAACTCAATCTCGATCGTCCGGCACGATCGCCGAAAATGAAGAAAGGGGTAATCGCTTACCCCCTCCCGGATTTAAAATTGATTAAAGATTTAAACCGGTGCTAAGTTGACCCCGTCGATATCGAGATAGACAAAGATGTCCGGCTTAAGATTTTTGACTTAACACTATCGTCCGCTATTGCGGTTTTCAGAGTCGCGGTCTCTTTCTGATGAAGAGCTTCCTTGTCCGCCCTGGCCTGACCGGTTCTGATCGTTCCTTTGGGATTCCTGGTCGGAATGTTCAGGTGAGTTAGATGCTTCTTCCTGCGAGCTGCTTTCATGGCCTTCCTGGCCTTGTCCGCTGCGCTGACCGGCATTGCCCGACCCGCTTTGTCCTTGTCTGCCGCTTTGGCCTTCATGCCCTTCGCGGTGTGGAGAATTTGATTGCTGTTCCTGGCTGCCGCCGCGTTGTGATGATTGATCCTGTTCGCCGCGGTTACCCGATTGTTGATTTTGACCTTGGTTGCGTTGATCGTTCTGTTGATTGCGGCCCTCTTCCGGCCTGTTTGTACTTGACATAATTTTAAATTTTATGGTTTATAAATTTATATAGGGACAACAGGCCGCAGGTGATGAGGTTTCCCGGAAAATACCTGAATTTGTGTGCGGAAAGTACCTGTTTTTAGAATGCAGCTTTCGGTAAATTTAACTAGAACAATAAGATTCGAGATACGGTCCTGATGACGCAGCATAAAAATAGGGAGCAGTCAGCATGCCAGCAGAGTCATTCGAAGCAGTTATGAGGCGTTTTTGCATAAAAAAGCAAACAACTTAAAAAAACGCTTGTTTTCATGCTGTCTTTGCCTTTCAAAGCATTGTCAATAATTATTTCCTTTAAGTTAATAAATAGAAAGGGGTTCGATGCCACAAATAGCGGGATGGTATGATTAGAATAATACTGGCTGAAGCCCAGCATATCGTGAGAGACGGTATACGAAATATACTGGAAAAAGAGGAAAATTTTAGTGTAGTGGGCGAATGCGAAAACGGCACGGCGCTAATGCAACAACTTAACGAAGGCCTCGCAGCAGATGTCATCCTGGTGGACCTGGATATGCTCGGAATGTCGGCTGTTGAACTAATCGGGCGTTTTCAAAATCTTCCGGTAAAGGCGGCGCATGTCGTCCTCCTCACCACCTTTGACGGAGTCGACCTGGTTTGTGAAGCGCTAAGGAACGGAGCCGATGGTTACCTGCTGAAAAGTATCGGTACGGATGAATTGGTGTTCGCTTTGAACCATGTTTTCAACAATAAAAAATATGTCTGTTCCGAGTTGGTGCTGCGGATGCTGGAAGATGGCAATAACGGCCAGCACAAACACCGGGAAATGCCGCAGGTAGATTTTTCCCGACGCGAGACCGAAGTATTGGAACTCATAGCGAATGGGTATACCAACCAGCAAATTGCCGACAAGCTGTTTACCAGCCGCCGCACAGTTGAGGGCCACCGGCTGGCGATGATCAGTAAAGCCAGGGTTCGCAACTCCGCCGAACTGATCCGTTTTGCGGTTAAATACAGTTTGATTGATTAAACAACGGTATCAACCGCCGCAGGCTTCCCGGCGATCGCACACTTCAAGGGACAAATGCAAATGCTTTGTTTGGCCTAATCAGCTAAAAAACCCTGAACCAATGTAGCCGTAATCTCCGGCAGCCCATCTATTTTCGGAACTTCCACCGCACCAATACAAGCCCCATGCGGGCCGGGTAAGATGATTAGCCTTGCGCCCGGTACCAGTTGCGACATTTTTAACGTATGCGCCGCCAGGATTACATCCCGGTCCGAAGAGATGAATAAGGCCGGCGCTTTGATAGACGGCAGCGCATCATCCGGGAAATCTTTAAAATGTAGCATTCTGTACACATCCTTGTCAAACATATTCTTTAGTCGCTTTTCATCCGGCGTCACAGCCAGGAAAGCAGCGTGCAACGGCTTGGGAAGATTATCCAGGGTGGCATGCTCCATCCCTTCAAAAAGGCCGGGCACAAACCCCTCCTTTTGATAAGCGCCCGCAATAACCACGATCTTATTTACCAATTTGGGGTGCCTGATGGCCAGCCGCATTGTCGCGCTGCCGCCGTTGCTGAACCCCAACACGTTCGCCTTTTGCACTTTAAGGTATTGCAGCAATCCTGCTACATCATCCGCATCCTGCTCAAACGATTCGGGCGCGTCCCGGTCGGAAGTACGCCCATGTGCCTGCAGCTCAAGGGCTATAACTTTACCATGCTGATAAAGCAGTGGCATCAGTACCCCAAATGTGCTTTCAATAGTGGAGCCGCCGCCATGAATCAGCACCAGCGGAACATCGCCTTCGCCATAAATTTCGTAATACATTTGCAGGCCGTTTACAGTTGCGTAACCCGATGCTTCTAACTTTTCCATGGTATTGATTTTTGACAATCGCTCAAACCATAAATTTAGAAAACTTCCCGGCAATAGCTATCAAGGTAATTCTCCCAATTACAATTTTTTTACAAGGCCCTTAGCTACCTTCCCACAATTTACAATAAATTTGCCGCAAACTTGTTATACAGCAAGTAAAGTTGATGCACCCGGCAACCGCCGGCAGCGTTTTCAGCTTTCAGCTTTAAACTATTGATATGTTAAAAACCGTCACGGGGTTTTTCTTTTTGTTTTTGTTCAGTTTGACGCTGCCGGCCCTTGCGCAGCAAAAAGACAGCACTAAGGTTGATACCAGCCTCCTCAACAAATACCGCATCGATCCCGGCCACAATTCTTTGCCTTTCCTATTTCGCCCGGTGCAGATCGGCGAACAATTGATGCCCGTAAACCTGTTGGATTACAAGATAAACTATTGGCATAAATCGATTATTTTCTCGCTCAATTTCAGTCAGTCGGCTTTTACCAGCAACTATTCCGCCGGGGGCATCAGCGGCATCGCCTTGAATTCAAATTTCGATTACAAAGACGAGTACAACAAAAAGCCCCTCGATTTCACCACTGAAACCAACCTGATATACGGCGTGGCAAAAAGCCAGGGCGAGGGATCCCGCAAAACCAACGACCGTATTTTTTTCGATAACAAGCTTGGCACCCAGCTGTCAAAAAACTGGTTGTTCTTTGGCTCGCTAACTTTCGAGTCGCAGTTTGCGGCCGGCTACAACTACACCAACCCCGACGGGTCGGCCGCTCAAAACCCTTACCTGATCTCTGATTTTATGTCGCCGGGTTACCTAACCGAATCGCTTGGTGTTGAGTACAAGCCCAACAAATTTTTCGACCTCCGCCTCGGCGCTCTTGCCGCGCGGCAAACATTCGTGCTCGATACCACCCTGTATAAAAACCAATCCGACAACTACGGCGTGCCTATCGATCATACTGAGTACAACCAGATGGCGGTTTCGGTAGTGGCAACGTATGACAAAGACCTTACCAAAACCATCCACGTCAGCGCCCGCTACGCCCTCTTTATCCCTTATATCCAACCCCTGGCCTACACCAGCCACCGTATCGACGCTACGCTGACGGCCAAGATAACCCGCCTTATCGCCATGACAGTGAACGCCACATTGCTTTATGATAAAACATCATCCGCATCCCTGCAGGGCACGGAAGGCATTGCCCTTGGCATGCTCTATAAGGTGCCGTAAATCTGAAGGGGACAAAAGTCTCCTCGATCTCCTATGCTTGACGGGTAAATTAGTAGTGCACCGAAGACCTAAAAAAAAACTCATCCCCTAAATTTAGGGTAGGTTGGGAGGAGTAAAGGGACAGATGCCTCTGCGTTCTCCGCGTCGGCCGCTGTTTCTCCGTGGTTAAATTTTATCCGTTCAGCTATGCAGAAGCTCACTACAGTGAATGCGCTTCTATCTTTCCAATAATTTGATGAATTACTTCATCATCGAGTATGCCGGGGTCGGCGCAGGTTCGCAAAAAGCTATCATCAGGCTGAAGGCTTAATACGAAGGTACCATCCCTAAACACCTCAAACTTACACCTGTGGCATTCGTCATCCGTGTCATGGGCATAATCTTTCACCTCGAATGTTTGTACATTCGGCTCGTTCCCTATCGTCACACTGAAAGTTTCCATTTTCTTTTTTTTAATAAATCAAATCATTGCTTTGGTAGAATAACGTTTTGGGGATTATGTTTTGTTTTTTATCCTGATAGTTATAAATCCATTCAAACTCAGCGTCAAATACCGGATGCTTATCCTAATTCAACGCGGACGCCGAAAAATTTGTAAATTCAGGCGAAAGGTGCTTGAACTGGCGGGAAATAGGTAAATTTATAACGCATACTAAATCTTAAATTATGGCGGCATCACTTCAACATATCGACGAAAATACCCCGATGGGGGCCAACCTGATTGCGGACGGCGCATCCTTTCGCGTGTGGGCGCCCAATGCGCTCAGGGTGTACGTTATTTTTGATTTTACCGCGGCTACCGTGACGGAACCCACCGATCAGGGCTTGCTGCTCACCAAGAATGCCCAGGGACACTGGATGGGGTTTTTCCCGGGGCTGAAAAAGGGGCAGCTCTATATGTTCTACGTGGCGGGTACGGCGGGGCAGGGCCTCAAGCGTGACCCCGTGGCCAGGGCTTTAACGCCGGAGGAAGATTCCCTGGATTGGAAGTGCATCCTCGAGAGTGCTGCATTTCCCTGGCACGATCAAAGTTTTGTTACGCCCGCTTTCAGCGATATGGTGATCTACCAGCTTCATGTCGGCAGCTATTACACGCCCAATTTCCCGGCTTGCGGCACTTTCCTGGATGTGGTGGCAAAAGTGCCTTACCTTGCTGCGCTCGGTGTCACCGTCGTACAGCTTTTGCCTATTCATGAGTTCAATACCTCGTGCAGCGAAGGCTATAACGGTTGTGATTTTTATTCGCCCGAGCAATTGTACACCGTAGCCGACGTGGCGCTGCCAGGCTACCTTCCGGTGCTCAACGCACTACTGAGCAACAAACAGCTCACGCATTATACTTTGACCGATATCCATGGCGGCCCCGCTCAGTTGCGCGCGCTGATCGATATTTGCCATTGTTATGGAATAGCGGTGCTGTTTGACCTCGTTTATCATCACGCCGGCCCCGACTTTGACGCCAACGACCTGTCGTTCCTTGATATGCAGGGCGTGCTCCCAAATTTCGCACAATCGCTGTACTTAACCACCACCGGCTATATCGGCCAGGTATTCGACTTCAGTAAGCCCGAAGTTTGCGATTTCCTGATCCGAAACGCCGCGTCCTTCCTGGAGGAATACCACGTGGATGGCTTCCGTTACGACGAGATCAGCAACCTGAACGCTTATGGCGAGCAGCCCTATGCCTGGCAATTTTGCCAAAACCTTACCAGCACCCTGAAACTCCTGAAGCCCGGCGCTCTTCAGCATGCCGAATACTGGGCAGGCGAATATTGGATAGCTAAGAGCCAGGTGGTAGTGCCGTCGCCGCAGGGAGCGGGATTTGATACCGTGCTATCCGATAGCCTACGAAATGCCGTAAGAGACCTTGTCGCCGCCGCCAGCCAGCCGAACGATAACCCCCTCAACATGCTCGAACTGGGCCAGGGGCTTTGGGAAAACGGCTTTCCGCAGGAATGGCAGCTGGTGCAGGGGCCCGAGAACCATGATATTACCTACTACAATACCGGCGGCGCCATCCGCATCACGCATTTAAGCGACCCTTCCAACGCGCGTTCCTGGTACGCCACCAGCCGTTCGCGGGTAGCGATGGGCATATGCCTTACCGGGCCTGGCATCCCCATGATGTTTATGGGACAGGAATTCCTCGAGGATAAACTTTGGTCGGATGGTTTTACCATGAGCCAGTATTTGCTGTATTGGGAAGGCCTTAGCCTGCAGAAGCAAATGTCGGATTTTCTCCGTTTTACCACCGATTTGATCCATTTACGCTGGCAATACGCTGCGCTGCGCGGACAGGGATTCGCCTTCACGCACAACAATAATGCAGGGCGGATACTGGCCTTTCATCGCTGGATACCGGATGTGGGGCAGGACGTGATGGTGGTGGTCAGCCTATGCAACACTGATACATGCAACTACCGGATCGGTTTTCCGGCAGGAGGCACGTGGATAGAGGCTTTTAACAGCGATGTTTACGAAGACTGGGTGAACCCGAACGTTTGCGGCAACGGCGGCCAGGTAAGCACGGATAAAGAACCATACGACGGCTTTAACTATTCAGCCACGCTGTCGATCCCGGCCAATGGGGTTTTGGTTTTTGCTGTTTGAGGGGCAGGGGAAATAGATGTGTCCTGCACGTGCGGGATGCAGATTAATGTCGTTGGGTAAGCAAAGTACATTAGTAAAAAGAACACTTTACCATTTGAGCTTGCAGATAAAGTCCCTCTCCCTCGGAGAGGGATTTAGGGTGAGGCGTGAATAATGTTCTCAACTAAACGACATTGAGGCGCGAACGATAACGTGTCTTCTGCACGGCGCACAAAAAAGCACCGCTGGATAAGTGGTGCTTTTCTGAACAATCAGCGTTTTGTAAACGCGGGGTTTTTTTAGGGGAAGGGTGCTTAACCTCTAAGCGAAACAAATT
>JABDGE010000117.1 GCA_013286235.1 Bacteroidota bacterium | reverse complement strand
GCACGTGCGGGACTGGTTGAGCCGGCAAAAAAATCCTTCGACCGCCGTAGCCTAAGCGAAGGCGGCAGTGAAACTAAGCGCAGCGTCCTCATGAACGCAGCTCAAAAAAAGACAACCCGTGAAGAATCAAAACAAAAAAGCCACCATCAACCACAATGAAATCACTATCAACCACAATGAAATCACTATCAACCACAATGAAATCACCATTAACCACAATGAAATCACCATCAGCCACCATTAAAATACAATAAAAAACAGGGTGGTAATGCCTCTGTTTTTACCAGCAAATAGCTGATATACAGTTCTTTGACATATTGAAATTTTACTCCGGATCTCGTTATTCGCATGCAAAACATTAAATTTTTTGTCCTTTCATCACTCGGCGCCAAAAATATCGCTTCACGCAGGATGGCTCCCGCAGCTAGGTTATCGAAAAAAAATCACCCGTAATTCACACGCCATTCACATGGAATTCACACGCCGATCACACGAAAATACACTCGAATCACACGGAATTCACACGGCATTTTTTCTTCCCAAACATTAATAAACAGTTGGTAATTAGCTATTTAACATGTTTAATTTTGCTCCGTACGCCCTTAATGATAAATTTCCTGGAAATAAAATACACACACCTCGCAAATCTCATTCCTCAAGTCGTACATCCGGCTATCCCGCCCGTGCGGGATGATCTATGAACCACCTTCCCGCATCCGCATACCTGCACATCGCAACGAGCCTCCGGCCATGAACAATGAGCCATGAACTATGAACCTTCTCACATCTCATATCTCAGGTGGGTTGATGGAAGTACGGCCATACAAATCAGCTCAACACCACCCCTTCCTTCAGCGCTTCATCATACCGTTCTTTATCAAATGTGTACAGGTACGGCGACCGGTGCGCCCCGATGCTGCGTTTCTCGTCCAGCTTTTTGAGCAGGCCCAGGGCTATTAGCTTTTTGGGGAAATTGCTGATGTCGAGCTTCTTGCCCAGCAGGGTCTCGTATAAAGCATGGATCTCGGACAATGTAAATTTTTCGGGCAGGAGGTTGTAACCGATTGGGTAATGATATAACTGCACCCGCATCGTGTGGAGGGCCTCGCGCACCATTTCTTCGTGATCAAATTCGAGCTTTGGCAGGTTATCAATATCAAACCAGGCGCATTTCATGATCAGGTAGTCGGTTTGCAGGTTGGTTTTCGAAAAATCTGTGATGGCGTAAAAACCTATGGAGAAGGTTTGGTCGATCAGCCAGTTGTCATCGGTCAGCCGTACACCTGTCATTTTGAACCAGGCATCTTCGTCAAAGTTACTTAGCTTGGCCCTGTCCGGGTCGCCAAAGGTTTTAAACTGCTCTAAAAACAGGTTGTCAACGCCGGTACGTTCCTTTACATTGCGGTTGGCGGCCTCGATCAATTTCTCGGTACGTTTGATGTATCCGCCGGGCAGGCACCAGCCATCCAATGCCGGATAGGTGATGAGCAGCAGTTTCAATTGTTGCTCGTGGTAGCCGAAGATGGCGCAGTCCAAAGATACATGGGGTACATATTCCCTATGCCCGTGTAAGATAAATTCCTCAACATCTTCCTGCGTTTTCATGGAGTAAAATTAACATTCTATGTACAAAAAACCTGTTTAAAAATTTATTTTGTGAAATTTACTAAATAATAAATAAATGTTTATACCTTCATTTCGTAAAATTTACTAAATAAACCAATAAATCAATGAAAACCGATAGAAGAAGCTTTATTAAACAAACCGCGATGGGTGCGGCTGGCTTGGGTTTGGCGGCTGCCTTACCAAATTATTTGTACGCAGGCACCGGGAACGACCTGTTCTTCAAGTTTGCCATTTCACAATTTTCATTCGCAAGCGAGTTTTGGACAAAGCAACTCGATCCGCTCGATTTTGCGGCAAAATCAAAGGAATTGGGCATAAGCGGCCTGGATTATTGCTCCATGTTTTTTGCCGATAAGGCGCACGACAATGCCTTTTTGGCCGAGTTGAAAAAACGGGCAGCCGACAATGGGAGCTACAATTTGCGAATCATGGTAGATGGTGAAGGGGTGCTGGGCGACCTTGACGAGACCACACGATTACAAGCAGTTGACAACCACCATAAGTGGATAGATGCGGCGGCGACATTAGGTTGCCCGATGATCAGGGTTAATGTGGAGGGAGATGGCAACCCGGACGATGTAGCCAAAGCATCGGTCGATAGTTTAGGACGTTTGCTGGAATACGGCCAGAAGCAAAATATCGATGTTATTGTCGAAAACCATGTGGGTATCTCATGTAATGGCGCCTGGCTGGCCGGCGTGATGAAACAGGTGAACAGCCCGCATTGCGGCACACTGGCCGATTTCGGGAACTTTTGCATCAACCGCACCAAGCCGCCAACCCAGGACATCGCCGGTTATATGAAAACCAAATGCCTCGAAGAATATGACCGCTACAAAGGCATAGCCGAACTTATGCCCTACGCCAGGGGCATACATATCAAATCACACATCTTTGATGCTGCCGGCAACGATATTGAAACCGATTTTTATCGTATGTTCAAGATCATCAAGCAGTCGGGTTTTACCGGCTGGGCAAGCGTTGAATATGAGGGCGGCCTGCTGAAAATGTACACCAAAGACAGTAAGTACCTGGACGATTATGCAGGCGTTACCGCTACCAAAAACCTGGCAGAAAAGGCAGGCCGCGCCGCCTGATAATCATTAGGGCGCCTCTAAAAACTCTCCTTTTCCTCTCCTTTGGAGAGGAATTAAAGGTGAGGCAAACAAACAAACCGAGTTTTTAGAGGTACCATTAAACCTGAAGTTTAAACAACGATGGAAATAAAAAAATCAGCGACCGTTTATGATGTGGTCATCATTGGGTCGGGGGCAGGCGGTGGCATGTCGGGGTACGTGCTGGCAAATGCCGGAATAAAAGTTTTAATGCTGGAGGCGGGACCGTTCTTCGACCCGGCCAGGGATTCGCAGCAACTTAAATGGTCGTATGAATCACCACGGCGCGGCGGCAATGCTACCCGGCCCATGGGCGATTTTGACGCCTCCTATGGCGGCTGGAAGATCGACGGCGAGCCCTACACCCAAAAAGATGGCTCGGAATTTCAATGGTACAGGTCGCGGATGCTGGGCGGGCGCACCAACCACTGGAGCCGTATATCGTTGCGTATGGGGCCGAAGGATTTTAAATGCAAAACCGCCTATGGCGCGGGCGACGACTGGCCCATCACCTATGATGAGATTAAACCCTACTACGATAAGGTTGACCGTTTGCTTGGTGTTTACGGTTCGATGGAAGGTATGGAAAACGACCCTGATGGGATATTTCTGCCCGCGCCAAAACCTCGCCTCGGGGAGCTGTTCGTAAAAAAGGCGGCAACAGCAAAGGGCATTAAAGTAATTGCCGGCCGCGGCTCCGTCCTTACCACCGCGCTGCCCGGCAACAAAGACAGGGGCGCCTGTTTTTTTTGCGGACAGTGCAACCGCAGCTGTAAAATATATGGCGATTTTTCGTCGTCATCGTGCCTCGTGATACCGGCCATCAAGACCGGCAATTTAAAAGTGGTTACCAATGCCGTGGTGCGCGAAATATTGACTGATAAAGAAGGCCTGGCAAACGGCGTATCCTACATCAGCAAAGACGATATGCAGGAATACCGTGTCAATGCCAAAACCGTTATACTGGCGGCAAGTACCTGCGAATCGGCCAGGATATTGCTGAATTCCAAATCCGATGCTCATCCCAACGGGCTGGCAAACAGCAGTAACGCAGTTGGCAAGTACCTGCACGATTCCACCCAGGGTGGCGGGGCCGTGATACTGCCGCAATTATTTGACCGCAAACGTTTCAATGAAGACGGCGTGGGCAGCCTGCACCTGTACGCCCCATGGTGGCTCGATAGCAGGAAGCAAAATTTTTCGAGGGGATACCACCTCGAAATTTTTGGCGGGATGATGATGCCCGGCTATGGCGGATACTTTGGATTTGAAGGCGCACCGGTGCCCTATTTAAATGGCTTTATACCGGGCTCGGATGGTAAGATGAAACCGGCAGGTGGTTATGGCGCGGGTTTAAAAAATGATTACCGGCGTTTTTACGGCAGTTTGGCCGGCGTGGGCGGGCATGGCGCGTCGACCGCGCGCGAGGATAATTATTGTGAAATTGATCCAACCGTGGTGGATAAATATGGCATACCTGTGCTGCGTTTTCGCTATAAATGGAGTCCGGATGATGTGGCCCAGGCAAAGCACATGCAGGACACCTGCCAGGAGATCATCAAGGGCATGGGTGGTATCTCCTTAGTACAGCCGGCCGGGCCGGAAACCAATTACGGTCTGGATAAACCCGGCAAAGGCATCCACGAGGTGGGTACGGTACGCATGGGCGACGATGCCAAAAAAGCGCCGCTGAACGAATGGGGGCAGGCATTTGACTGCAAGAACCTTTTCGTTACCGATGGGTCGATGTTTACCCAGCAGTCGGAGAAAAACCCAACCTGGACCATCCTGGCGCTGGCGATGCGCTCGGCAGAATATTTAATAGATCAGCGCAAAAAACAAAATGTTTGACCCTAACCCTCAAAAACCATGAACAGAAGAGATAGTTTAAAGGCAATCGGATTGGGCGCCGTGTCGGCCACAGCGCTGATCGCTGGTTGCACTACCGAACCTAAAGACAAAACAACCGCAAGCGACGCGGCAGTAGCGACCACCGGCAGGCAGGATTTTGAAATTGCACGCGACAAGTCATTAATACAGGAAACCTTTTTTGATGCGCACGAAACGGCAACCATCACGCTGCTCGCCGATATCATCATCCCAAAAGATGAGCATAGCGGGAGCGCATCGGATGCAAAGGTTGCTGACTTCATTGAATTTATTGTAAAAGACGAGCCGGAACACCAGTTGCCCATGCGTGGCGGCCTAAAATGGCTGGATGTAGAAAGCCTTAACCGGTACGACAAAGATTTTATAGGCTGCAACGCGCAACAGCAAAAGCAAATATTGGAAGACATTGCTTACCCGATGCAGGCAAAGCCGCGAATGCAAGCCGGTGTGGCTTTTTTTAATAAAATGCGCGATTTGACGGCGATAGGATTTTTTACCAGCAAAATCGGGATAGCCGACCTTGGCTACAAAGGCAATGCTCCGGGCAAATGGGAAGGCGTACCCTTAGACGTATTGAAGCAATACGGGCTGGAGGATGTATAAGACATTCCGGTGTCCCGCCGATGATCACGGGACACTGGAATGAACGCTTTATTGCAAGCCAATCGTCCTCGGAGGGTCTCCAACGTTTAGGTTAGCCCATAAATTAAAGCCGTTAACGGCACACACGTTGCCATGGAAGTTGTTTCACATTGCGCCGTAGGTGCAAAATATCGGTAGAAAATAAATAGAAAAATATTAGCGTGCCGTAGGTACGCAACTCACCATGAGACATTTGGGCCAATGCAGGCGATGTTCCATCCCCAAATAACTATTGGGGACGGCCTCTTTCGCCCTCTCAGGGTCTCCAACGAGACCCCTGCGGAGACGCACATGGCTTATGATTTGCTGGCTGTAATTTTGGTAACCTGGATGGTATCGCCAGTTACGGTACCGTCGACAGCAACATCCTGCCCGGCAAATTTTACGACATCTTTTTGGTTAGCGATCTTATAAACCTTATCGCCCACCACCAGCACCGCCGAAGCGCCTGATTTAAGACATTTTTTTACGCAGGCAATGCGGGAATCCACCGGGGACATCTGCGATTTGCTTGCCGCACATGTCGAATCTTCGATATAGCCTTTCAGGTGAACCTCATCGGCCCTGAATGCAAATGATGCGCTGATGCACACCACCAAAGCGAAGGACAAAAGATACTTTTTCATGGTTAACGGTTTAAAATGGAACTGTAAATATAAAAAAATTGATTAACAGCACATAGTATAAAATATTTTGAATCTAACGCCCGGCTGTGGCAAGTTGAAACCTCGACATTGGACAACCGATAGCTATATGGTCGAAATTACGAAGCAATCTTGAACGCCATTAACAACAAACACTACGCGAAAAATTCATTATTCGTTATTAATTCGCCGCGCATTTTTTGACTAAGTTAGTGCCATTACCCCATGAAAGTGGGGGATAACGAGTCGAAAGACCAACGGGATAATTTTTACATTTGAGCTTAAACTTATTGGCTATGTCTGCAACTGCTTTTAAATTCTCCGGGGAGGGAGCGTCGAATTACGATCGTTACCTCGGCCCTGTTTTGTTTGAGCCATATGCACGGGACCTAATGTCCAGGTTAGCGGAATATGGGCCTGTATCCAACGTGCTGGAAATTGCCTATGGTACCGGAAGGGTAACCCGGCACCTGCGCCGGTATTTTAAGCCTCCGGTAAAATTAACGGCTTCAGATTTCAGCAATGACATGCTGGAGGTTGCCAAAAGCGTGCTGTCCCACCCGTCAATCGATTTCAGGGTAGAGGACGCGCAAGATCTATCATTCCCGGATAATTCGTTCGATCTGGTAATATGCTATTTCGGCCTGATGTTTTTGACAGACAAGCCAAAAGGCATTAAAGAAGCCTTGCGGGTTTTAAAACCGGGCGGACGCTTTATATTCAGCACCTGGGACAAGACCGAAAATATCCCGGTTTTGAAATTGGTGTTCAATGATGTGATCATTCCCTGCCTGGGAGGAGATGACCCGCAGCGATTGCTGGTTCCTTTTTCGTTGCATGATCCGGCACAATTGCAAACCTGGATGCATGAGGCGGGTTTTACAAATGTGGATTGTAACCGGGTGGTGCTGCCCTCGGGCGCCGACTCCCCGGAGCAGGTCATCAATGGCTTATTTGTAAAACATTCGCTCGGACAACAGGTATTGGAAAAAGACCCTGAAAAATATAAGGAAATGGAGGAAAAACTGGTTGAAGGGATAAGCCGCGAGTTTGGCAGCGCGGCGCTTAAGTTTGACCTGGCAGCCTTCCTGACATCCGGGCTGAAACCATAGACTTTAGTCGTTCAAATTTTACCACTCGCAGAGCAGGCGTACGCTATCATTTCCTGATCAACGGGATCTGCAAATTGTCAGGACGGTTTTCTGCTTTGTCAAAACTACGTCCATCTACATGCTTGGCTCCCCAAAACATCAGGTCGTTTAAAATATAGATCAGGTCAAACTCGCCATAGATCTGCCCCTCCGACAATCCAAACGGCGGGAATGCCTTGCCTAAGATGCTCGTTGGCGCATCCACCTCCCATTTACCAAACGCGTCGCCGGTGGCATGGTTCATGGCATCAGCAAATCCCTGGATCAGTGGGGTAAGCTCATAAGCCTCGTCGGCTATATAATCTATTTTTTGTGCGCCGGCGGCAATGGGATGTTCACCCTGCCAAACAGTGCGCCCCTTCAAAATAATTTTTACAAGGGAAATTTTACCATAGGCATCGGCAGTGTTGATCATTTGAAGCGTAAATTTTCCATCCGCCGAATAACTGAAAGTCCGCGTTAAATAAAAAGGCTTCATACTCCCATCCGCGTTTTTGGAAATGCTGGGCCGCACTTCGGGGGCGATGCTAACCCATGTACCCACGCTTAACTGTTTTACTTCTTCCGTTGTCATTATTTCTTGATTTTAAATAGCGCTTTTAGGCTGCGTTTATATGCGCCTGTTTCCGTAAGCGTAAAATTGTTAACTTAAGCCCATAAATGCAAGTAGTCAATTTTTAATTGCTTAGTATGAAATTTCAGACTAATGGAAAACACGCGAAAAAACAGGAATTTTAACCCTTATAATTGCCCCGTTACGCATTGCATGAACCTGATCGGCGGGAAATGGAAGATTCTGATCATATATGCGGTGAGCCTGAATTGCAACCGCTTCAGTAAAATGCAAAAGGCAATGCCCGCCATCAGCAAGCAGATGCTGGTTACGCAGTTAAGGGAATTGGAAGAGGATAAAATCCTCGAAAGGATCATTTACGCAGAGGTCCCCCCAAGGGTGGAATACAAAATTACCGAATACGGCCTGTCGTTAATGCCGGTGATCAGTGTTTTACAGGAATGGGGACTGAAAGATCTGAAAAAAGCTGCGGAGTAAATCCTTTGCCGTATGAGTGAAATACGTCGGACCTGCCGAACTGTGGGTGGTGTTATCTGGCGTTACAGACAAAAAACGTTAAAATCGCTTAAACCTTTCTTGTATTTGTTTGTCTAATTGTAACTTTATAGCCGATTCGCAAATTTAACCTGTCGGGCAGGTTTGCATTTGCGGATTTTATCTTGTTTTTCTATACGAATTGCAGGAAATACCAGTTTGAGTTTAAGAACCAATTATAAAAAAACTTTATGAACTTCAGGAATTTGTACTTCTTTCTCATTGGCATATTGCTTGTGGGAGCAACATCATGCTCAAAACCGTCTACTCCTCAACCCGGTTCCGGGAACGTTCCCGTAAATCCGACGGGCAAGCCTGTTCCGGCAGGTTACGGCGATGGCGTTACCTTTTTTAACAATGGCACTTCGGCCATGTTTAATCTATATGCACCCAGTAAGACCTCGGTAAGCCTGATCGGGGATTTTAACAACTGGACAGCAAGCTCCAAATACGCCATGACCAACACCCCGGATGGTACGCGCTGGTGGTTAGAAGTTGATGGCTTAAACCCGGCTACGGAATATGGTTATCAATATTTGATCGACGGATCGCTGAAAGTAGCTGACCCTTACAGCAACAAAATACTCGACCCTGCCAATGACCCCGGTATCCCCGCCAGTGTGTACCCTAACCTAAAAGCGTACCCTACAGGCCTTACAACAGGTTACGTATCCGATATTCAATACAGCGCGCCGGCTTATAGCTGGAAGGTTACCAGCTTTACGCCCCCCGCTCCTAAAAACCTGGTTATCTATGAAATACTGGTACGTGATTTTGTGGCTACCCACAGCTATCAAACGCTGACCGATACGCTGAATTATATGGCACGACTTGGCGTAAACGCGATCGAGCTGATGCCGGTAAATGAGTTTGAAGGCAATGATTCCTGGGGCTATAACCCCGATTTTATGATGGCCCTTGATAAATATTACGGACCAGAAAACACCTACAAGGCCTTTATTGACGCCTGCCACGCCAGGGGAATAGCTGTTATCCAGGATATCGTGTTGGAAGACCAATTCGGCACATCGCCAATGGTGCAGATGTACTGGAATTCTTCAGCCGGTCAGCCGGCGGCAAATAGCCCCTGGTTTGACCAAACTAACATGTACCCGAATGCGGTAGGCTACCAATTGAATCATGAAAGCGCCGCCACCGTTTATTACACTGAAAATGTGATGCAATATTGGATCCAGCAGTACCATATAGATGGTTTCAGGTTTGACTCGGGCCAGGCCTTTACGCAAACCAATTCGGGGTCGAGCGTTTCGGCGCAGCAAGCTTATGATGCCAGCAGGGTTGCCATCTGGGCTAAATATATCAGCTTTATGCAGAGCATTAAGCCTAACATCCTGATAACCGGTGAATACTGGACAGTGGCACAGGAACAATTAGCCGTGGCAAAATTGGGTTATATGATGTGGAATAACCTGAGCTCGCAAGGCGAGCAGGCCACTATGGGATGGCCTACCAACCCGGTGTGGGACCTTTCGCCCTTATTCTACGATCAGTTTAGCTTTCCGTCGTCGCAGGCTTACAGCATCATCTCTTATTTCGAAAGTCATGACCAGGAAAGGCTGCAGTATCAAAATGAAACCTATGGAAACAGCCAGGGCAGTTATAACACCCAAAGCATCCCAACGGGACTACATCGAGATCAAATGGGGGCGGTTTTCATGTTCTCATCACCCGGGCCAAAAATGGTATGGCAATTTGGCGAGGTAGGCTATGATATATCCATCAACTATAACGGCCGCCTGGGGGATAAGCCAATTTTGTGGAACTATGATACCGAGTCAGACAGGCAGCAATTATTCGCCACCTACGCGCAGATGATCAAGTGGAAGATCAATAATTCGGCTTTCACTACAACTACCTATACATATAATCTTGGCGGGCCTATTAAAACTATCCAGTTGCTTGATCCTAACAACAATAATAATGTTGAGGTGGTCGGCAATTTTAATGTGACGCCTGTAGCCGCCGCCATAACTTTCCCATCGACGGGAACATGGTATGATAATATCACAGGAACAAGCATTTCGGTTACAACGCTGCCTTACCAGTACACGATGGCTCCGGGGGAATACCATTTATACAGCAATAAGCCTTTGACCAACTGATTGGGTTGTTTGCCGCCCGAACATAATTGGCAAATAGGGAGAAACAAAAAGCCTTTAGTTTACCGCTAAAGGCTTTTTTGTGCACTTTACAGATAGGTATTGAATGAGTCATGCTTCAGGATGACGAAAAAAAGAAGAAACGCGCTTTAAATATCAAATGATTTGTGAAAAAAAAGCCCTGGTGATGTTATATTAGTGCTGATGAATCCTAATAAATGGACGGTGATAAAACAAATACTGCTTTACGGGGTGTCGCTTGCCTTGTTATTGTTCCTGTTAAAATGGCTGGAACTTAATTTTATTATTATCCATTATTCTTTCGAAATATATGCAGGGGCTATTGCGGTAGTCTTTACCGCCCTGGGGATATGGCTGGCGCTAAAACTCACCAGGCCAAAATTACAAACCGTAGTGATTGAAACGGTTGTCCCAAAAGGTGTTTTCAGCCTGGATGAAGCGATGCTGCGTGAATTGCGCATCAGTACCCGCGAGCTGGAGATCTTGACGCTAATGGCACAGGGCCTGAGCAACCAGCAAATAGCGGATCGTTTATTTGTATCGTTAAATACAATAAAGACGCATGCAGCGAATCTTTTTCTAAAAATGGAAGTAGAGCGGCGAACCCAGGCGGTTGAGAAGGGAAGACGCCTCAGCCTGATCCCTTAGCTGCTCAAACTTTAGGTTGAAAAAGCCGGGTTCCGTAAAAATTATAAAAAAACTGCCGGTTCCTCCAAATTTTGAGCCGGATTTGACCACAACATCATTAAAAGATCGTATTGAGTTGGTTAGTGCTCCGAAACGTTGCAGTATTTACTATTCCAAAAAATTTGTTTTAAGCGTATCCCAAACTTCTGCACCATCGCCCAGCAAGGTTTGCCTGATCATATAAATTCCAAACCCTTTTGCCTCCCCGAAGTCGATTTTTGGCGGCATGGCCAGTTCGGCGGGATTTGTTAATACATCAATTAAAACCGGGCCGTCGTGCGCCAGCGCTTCTTCAATCGCCCGGGGCACATCTTCTGAATGTTCTACACGTATCCCCTTAATACCAATGGCTTCGGCCATTTTGGCGAAGTTGGGATTCTTTAAATCGGTGCCAAACGGCGACATACCGATCACCTTCATTTCCATCGCTACAAAACCAAGGGAGCCATTGTTGTATACGACAAGTTTTACAGGTAAAT
>JABDGE010000116.1 GCA_013286235.1 Bacteroidota bacterium | reverse complement strand
ATATGTATGATCTGTTTGATGCGCCGGGGTCGGCAGAGGCAACAGACCTGGATGTGGCCTGCTTTTCGAAGGATGGTCAATTCAGTTTGACGCTGGATAAGAAAAATATCCTTCGCCTGTATAACCACAACCGGAGCGAGGACCAAAAAGTAAAAAAGATGGTTGCAATCAGCCTTATTAAGCTGTTAAAAACCGATAGTGACAGCTTGCGTTTTAGGAATATTTCCTTTAGCGGGGACGGGAGGCATGCGCTTGCCCAAATTGCCGATACATCACTATACTTGTTAGATTTTGAAAAGGGTAGCATACAGTTGTTGTGTAAATATATAAGCGGAGATTATGAAGATGGTATGGCTGGCCTGGTAATACCAGCCGGCTTCGTTGAAAAAGATCATTCGTGCATTTTTTGTGACGAAGGGGGGTATATTCATTTATTCAACCTCGCAGGTGGAAAGCAAGGCGTGATTGGCCGACTGCCTGAGCAGTACAGAAGCAACGTCCGTTTTAATGAGGACGGAACGTACCTGGTGGCGGGCAGTCCATACCCCAGCCCTATTGTAGCGGAGTTTAATTTAAGCAAATCCCTGAGTGGTAAACCGGGACGAATCGGTGCTCATACAATTCACATTCCTGAAGGCGAAAAGAACCATCCACCTTTTTTTGAACAGTTTATCAGTAACGACAGATTTATGATGGTTTTTTCAAAAGGAATCGCGGTATATAATTTCAGGCAATGGAAAGAGGAGAACATCTTCCATAATTTTAAACCCATCAACGCAATCAACAAAGTGTTTTTAAGTAATGATAACAACAGGTTGATGGTGGTTTATGACGAGAACAAGTTTGGATTATTTGATTTGGTTACGGGAGCTATGACCGCATCTTTCCCGATAGCGGGATTAGACGGACGAGGCAGCTATACGCTTGCTTTAAACAATGATGATAATCAGCTGGTAGTTTTAACAGATAAAACAATTAATTTCATCGATATTTCAACAGGGAAGGGAACAATCAAAAAGTATCGGGAACCGAATGGGCGGGAATATGACCCTCAGGCTGTTTTCAACAGATATACCCTTTATTATTTTGACGGATCGTCGGTTAAAACCCTCGGTTCAGACATCGATATGCCGGCTGAGCTGTTCCAAAAGCAAGCCATTGCGCTTACGGGATCGCTGCTTAATGTGGGCAGCAGCGAACCCGAATCTGTACCCGCGGAAGAACTGAAAAAAGTTCGCGCTGAATACGAAACAGAAGCCGCCGCCCATTATAAAGTATGTAAATACAAACAATTCAACCTTTGGAAGCAACTGCACCCTGGCCCCGGTAATTAAAGCCGGTGTCTATTTGGGTTGAATAGCAAACCCTATCGTTTCCGTTTTCCAGTAAGTGCCCGGTGGCGGCAACGATGGTTTTGCCGACCCGATGGAGCGGGTGCCTGCGCCGGCCTGGTACAGGTTATCTAAAGGGATACCGCCGGGTATTGCGGCAATGCAAACTTTCAGGTATTCATTTACGATTTCCGCAGTTGTATTGCTGAGATTTATTTCGTCCGAGTCCGAATCCTGGAACCTCATCCATTTTGTTTCGCCTGGCTGAACATCCAGCATGTAAAACCCGTTTGTGGTGATGCCATAATCTGCCGAAAGATAGGCGAAGGTTATATGCAGCGGTTCCAGCCCTGTGTTAGTTATGCCCAGTTTAAACGCGGGCTCGGCGCCGCCATTGGAAAGGTAAGTGATGGGATTAAGCGATCTATCGGTTTGTCCGGCTGTCATGATATATCCTCCCGCATCGATCCCGGTTGAATACTGCAGGTCGAGCCGGTATGGTTTTGCGGTACTTGCCGCAGGATTATCAAAACGGAGCAAAAGATCCCAGCCGGCAACTGTATTAAGGTTTTCGAGCAGCGCGATGACCTGGTCGGGCGATGTGGCCGTCGTCGCAGCGAGCGATAATTGCGCGCCGGGGCCGGTAAGGATGATGCTACCATTTGCTACGGACAGCACATAATTTTGGCCGGGCTGGTAAGCGCCGGTTGCAACCAGCTCCATACAGGCAAAATTAACCGCATCATTGCCTTGCGGATTTTTATATTGCCCGTTCCATATTTGCTGCTGCAAGTCTCGCGGTAAACTGTCGTCGAAGAAGAATTTGCAGGTGTTTTGCATCTGCCCGGTAACTTTGCCCCTGAATAACTCTCCCAGCGGCCCTAATTCGGCAGCGGCAGCTATTACCGAAAAATCCGGGTGGGTTTCCTTTACCGTAAAGACGAGTGGTTCGTCATTGCCGGTATCTACAGTTACTTTGTCGCCGACAGACAAGTTTTGCAGCTGTCCCGCCTTGATGCACCAGCCGTATTGCTTGCTGTACTGAACGATATAGCTTCGCTCCTGCCCGGCGTTTTTGTTTGAAAGAAAAATATTGTCCTTTACCAGTGCGGGCAGGTTGTACGATCGTGAAATTGCGGGCGTTTGAACCGGGCCGCTTCCGTTAAAAAAATAGTTCTGTATTTTGCCCTTGATGCCTCCGGACAGCTGCTCATAGCTTAGAAGGCCCAGTTCCGCATCCAGCAAACTAAGCATGGCATAGGTAAAAGCGCCGTGCGTATCACCGCCGGCTGGTGTAACCTCACGTGCAACCTCGTCATTCTGCGCAGCAGCAAAATGGAGATGCCGCCCTTCCTGTACGCTGCATCTGCCATCTTTCAACTGGTAACCGGTAGCAGTATCAAAACCATAATACTCCTGAAGCGGCGGCGATGTAAAAATGGTAGACAGTCCGCGTACCGCAGTCGTCAGCCCGTCGAACACCTCAGCATCCCTGGTCATGGTGCCGCTATGGCAGCAGTCGGTAATCGCTACAAAGGATACACCGGGTTTGTCTTTCATGGTTTTCCAGATCAGGAAGCCCAGTTCCTTATCCGTTAGCGCACCTTTAACCGGTTCGGAGGGGTTGCTGCCATAAAAATCCAGGCAGACCAGGGCCTGCAGCACACTTCCGTTATAAGCAAACTCTTTGGGTGCATTTAGGTTTGCGCCGTGCCCGCAGTAATAAAAAAGGCATATATCGTCGTCTTTCGCGGCGGCAAAAAGATCAAAGGCGGCGATAATATTATTTTTTTCAGGAAGCAGGTCGACTGACGTTTCTTCGTCGGTCAAGCGCCGGATGTTTAATGCACCTTTCTTCCGGTAGCTTTTTTTCAACCAGGCTTCCACGGCTTTAATATCGTTGATGCATCCGTTTAAAGGCACTACCGTGGTATACTTATTTATACCAACCAGTACAGCATATAGTTGCGACATGGGGCGATCGGCTATTGTATCACGTTAAAAAAAATCCGGTTCAATCTCTCTTAGGGCGGGGCTCTCAACTGCCGGGGCCTCATCTGTAAAACCTGCCTCGCGGGTATCCAGGTGTTTTGAAAAAAGGCCGCGCAGGCCCACCACTTTATAGAGGGGCGTAAGGCCGTCCAGTGCAATAAACTGGGTGGTGCTGCCAGTCTCCCTTGTGCAGGTTAAGCCCAGCGAAGTATCTGTTAATTTTAAGTCGGCAGCTTGTATGTTAGCCTTTGCTTTCAGGTCTATCGACGCGGCGCCTTTGTCAGCGATTATGATAGTGGCCGCATCCGCGTGTACCAGGTTTGAGATGATCAGCAGATCGGTATCCCATTTTTGGTCGTGATATAGTGCTAAAACAGCCGTCTCTATTTCATCCAGGTTGGTGATCGTCGTGGTTTTGTATCCGCTGATATTGAAAAGCACGCTGTTACTGCCGTCAAACTGGATGTTAAAGCCTGCGTCCGCGTCAGCGAGGGCGGATGTAGCTACAGGCAGTTTACCGGCCAGTTTCACATTTACCTTAATGCCTTGTTGCGAGGATAGTTTCCAATCGAGCGGCGATGCCGTCGTCCTTACAGCCGGTGTAATGCCCTTATCTGCCAGCGAGCCAAAAATATTTAACACACCAAAACCGTCGATCTTAACCAGATCGCCGATTTGCAGCGGCAGGGCCGGGTCCCAGGTGGCGCGGTAGCCGCCCGAAGCTTCGTGGATATACTGCAGGTAGTATTGGGATGCTTTGGCCATAGGTTCGTTCTTTAATGAGGATGAGGTTTGAATTACCTTGTAAAATCAGGATTGCCTAATACCCTGATATATAAAACATAATTACTGAATTTTTTGGAATCCTGCTCAAAATAAGTATATATTTATCTCTTCAACAACAACCTCAGTTACCTCTACTATGGCAAAGTCTGAAAAAAAAGAGAAATCCGGTAAAAAAGCAAAAAAACCAGCTCACAAAAAAGCCTCAGGTGATGATGTAAATACCGATAACGGTGGCGGCCGTGATACCGTGGTGGTGCCCAATCCAAAAAATCCCTGAGGAATCCGGCTTCGTTGGGCACAAATAATCCTACCCGGGTGCTTCCTCCCCGGCGTCGGTTTCTTTTGGCTGTTCGGAGGCGTCCGGAATAAATAGCCCCCCACTTTCCGTAGCTGAATCGACGCCTGTAGCCGGTGCCGGCTGGTGGTGATGGGTGAGTTTATGCAGCATCCAGTGTTCCAGCCGGTGATGCGAAGGCGTTAATACCGCGGCAATGCATACAAATATCAATATCTCCAGGAAGGGCGAATGATTGGTCCATTTTACCACCACCGGGTGCAGCAGGATGGTGAGGTATTCAAAAAGCATCAGCAGGGAGATAACGCCCGAAAACTCTACAATTTTGCGATGCATTTTTCTTTTGCTCAGCACCAGGCTTATCAAAAACGAAAAGGGGATCAATAGCCCCACCAGCAGCAGCTTTAGCTGGTAGTCGCGTTCCTTTTGCGCTTCCAGCAGTTCCTGCTGGATCTCTTTTTGCCGTAACTCCTCCGAAATGGTGAGGTTTGATAGCTGCCGCTCCTTATCCTGGCTGTAGATGGAGTCCTTCATCACCAACAATTTATCTTCGTAGGCCAGGGCGCTGTCGGGTAAATGCAGTGCGCGGTATATGCCCGTAAGCAGCTGGCACGACCGCAAATATTTCTGACTGAAGCTGCGGCTCAGCGCAAGGTTAAGACTTAGCTTTCCATAAAAGGCCGCCGAATCTAATCTCCCCGCGGCAAGCAGCAGGCCGGCGACACCCTGGTAGGCTTCACATAAAAAACTTTCGTTATTGTTCGTCTTTAAGTATGGAATGGCAGCCTTGTAATTGGCCATAGCAAGGCCGCTTTGACCCGATTTCACCAATACGTTCCCGGTATTGTTTAGACACATCCCCAGCCATGCACCGTTTTTTGTTTTTACCGCCAGGTCATAGGCTTTTTTATCATACGATAAGGCATTTGGAATATCGTTTTTTTTCTCATACGTTTCGCCAAAAGCCATATAGCTATACCAGCGGTAATCATTCAGCCTGTTACGGTCGATAAGATTGTATGCCTTTTTTTCATAGACAAGCGCCTGCGAATAGTCGCCTTCGTTTTGGTAAACATTTGAAATGCTGAGGAGATTTACCACCTGCCACTCCGGATTCTTCCGTTTTTCGGCAAGTTTTAACTCTTGCAGGTAGTAGCGCAACGAAACGGGATAATTGCCCAGGTATTGGTAGGCTTCGGCCATCAGTTTTAGGGCCCGCAGTTGGCCGGGAATATATTTGATCCGGTTGCTGATGATCAGGGCACGCTGTGCTAAAAAAAGCTGGGAGTCGGGGCGGTTTTGTTCGTAGGCATCGCCCATTTGGCAAAGCAGATCAACGCGGCCGCTGTCGGTTTTTTTGGTGGCATAAACCCGCCGCAAGCTATCCAGCGTATGGGTTTGCCCCAAAACAAGCTTTATGGCAGCTACCAGGAATAAGCTTAAGTAAATGCGTTTCATGGGCAGATGTAAATCGACACCTAAAAGTACATAAAAAGTGCAATAGTGTTAACTGATGCGCAAACATCGGAGCCCGATGGGTTATTATACTCAAGGAAAAACGGAGGCTGGAACTTAGTCGCCTTACTTTGTTGATTCAGCGTTTAACGCCCCGGGCGGCATCAATAGGAAAGGCAATGCCCGGGAATAATCCAGGTCTGGGTATTCAATCCCCAACTCCCTGATGTGCCGGTAATAGGTTTGATGGTGCAGGTAATAATACTTCTCGGATTGCATGAACCATGATTCATCACCCAGCTTTTGGGCAACGAACCATTTTTCCAAAAGGCGGGCGCTTCGTCCGTTTCCGTCATTCCAGGGGTGTATTTTTACAAATACCAAATGAATAAGGCTGGCAAAATAAAACACCTCATTAATCTTTAAGTTTTCTTCTAATAGCTTGTCGATGTCCCGGTACAATTTGTCCATTTCCGCAGGTACGTCAAAAGGCGATGCAGCAACATATTCTATCTTCCCATCTGGCGTGGTCACATACATGTTCTGAGTGCGGAGTTTGCCCTGCCAGTTTTTGTGGACGATGTGCTTTGCCAGTATTGTATGAGCTTTTGCAATGCTTTCCTGACCCGGTTTATGCTCCTTTGCAAACTGGTAAGCGAGGTACAGGTCATCAATTTTTCGGGTATAATCAGGTTCGAATTCGATCCCAAAACGTTTGTACTTTATAAAAGAGTCGAGATCTATGTTCTCACCTTCAATCTTGCCTGAGTACACCGATGCAACGGACGTGTAAAAGCTGAAACCTTCTGTGGAGAGTTCGGCATCGTGGAGCAAGTTGAAAGCCGCGGTGAGGGCGTCGTCATCGATTACCAGCTTATATTGCTCCAGCAACTCCGTAGGTAATATTTCGAATTCCATTGAGGCGTTAAAGCGAAGGGGCGGTATTAGTAAAAGTCAAAGCATTCCCGGGTTGCAATTGCAAGGCTGGGTTACAAATTTTGATAAATATAGCTGTAATTGCGATGGTTGGGAAAATGGACGCAACTTAAAATCTTTTCCGCCTCCATTCGTCATAAAGGCTATGATCCGCCGTCTTTTCATCGAAGCAAACTTGCCGCTTAAACTGGCCGTGCTCCAAATCAAAAGCTCCCCCGCCAGCTGGCGGGGGCTGGGGGGCACCCACTATCTTTTCATCGCCACCTTATTTGCCTTAATGCTGGTTTGCGGTGTTTTTTGGGGACTTTACTTTGCGCTGAGCCGCAGCTACCAGGTGTTTACCCCGGTTGAATTAGCCAAAATAGCGCGGACCATCGTCCGCAACCTCGAAGTGCCTATGAGAAACATATCCCTGCTCTGCCTGGTGCTGATGGGGTTATCCATCGCCTTTTATCCCGAAAAAGGCTGCTGGAATTTTTATGCTATGATAGCATCCTTGCTGTTGATCATCGGCTCGCTGGTTATTACCACGGCTATCGAGGTGCCGATCAACAACGAGGTGGTCACCTGGACCGCTGAAAATACGCCGCCGGATTGGGAACAGTTGCGCAACCGCTGGCAATATTATAACGTGGTAAGGACGGTGCTGGCTTTATTGAGTTTTGTTTTGTTTGCGGCGGGCATCGACGGCTAATAGGGAAACAGCAATGTCAAGTCAGGATATTATTGATTAGCGGCGGTTGTTCCGGCACCCGGCATCTTGGCCTGTACTGATGTCATATACGCTGCGGCGTCCTGCTGGGTAGCGATTGCGCCGAATCGTTCCATGATCTCCGGGTGGTCGGCCGGCGGGGAAAGATCGAGGTCGGTTTTAAGCGCCGCATGGAGAAAGCCCGGAAGGCTGCCGTGGTTGGCCGGGATGGCGGCCGGCGCAACGACAGTGACGGCCGGGGGCGGCGCCGGGCTTGCAGGATTCGGTAAAGTTGTGATGCAATCGGTCCTTGGGCTTGCTTGCATTAGCAGAAGCGGGAGGAGCGAATTGGCGTTCGCGTCCCGTTCTGTGAGCAGGCCTGTCTGGAAGAGGTCATTCAGCGTCCGGGATATGCAGCTATGGTCGTACAGCCGGTGATCGATGGTGTTCTTCGAAATGAGCGGTGAACAGATGACGGCAGCAACGCGCACGCCGTATTGCGTGAAATCAAAGCCGTATTGATTCATAGAGGGGGTAACAATGCCGTCACCCGGCGCCTGTGCCTTGGGTGGCTGCACGTGGTCATAAAAACCACCATGTTCGTCCCACGTCACGATGAGCAGGCTTTTTTCCCAAAGCGGGGAATTGCGGATGGTTTCGTAAACTTGTTTGATCAATGTTTCACCGCCTGTTGCGCTGTCCATGGGATGCATGGAAGTGCCGCCATAATAGGTGTTGTTCAGTACGTCGCCGTAACTCGGTTCTATAAAGGTGTAGGCCCATGGATAATCTCCCCCGATGTCGCCGGCGAAGCTACTGATCGGATGACAGTCGAGCGCGTTAATTCCTTTGAGGGCGGCTACTCCCGGGAAAGTGTCACTAAGAAAGGCGTCGCCGCGGTATATCCGGTAGGGGTTGTCGAACAGTCGCCTTAGCTGGTCGAAAACAGTGCCGTTTTTAAAGTCCACCCCGCCCAGGTTCTGCCAGGCGAGGATCTCTGTCGTGGTGGGGCTGTGATCGAGCCCTCCGGAAGAAGCCGCATGAAGGAAAAAGCGGTTGGGCCAGGTCGGTCCCGGCATGGACGAGAACCAGTTATCGCATACGGCAAACTCGCCGGCAAGGGCATTGAGTACCGGTAATTGTGCCGCCGAGAAGCCAAGCATAATATCGCCAATATTTGCCGCAGGATGTCCTTCGCCGGGAGTGGTGCTGTTAACATAGTCATTTACAAATCCGCTGCAGTCAATAGGCGGATAACCCGCAGCAGCATCGTAATTGCTTTGGCCGGTAAGCTGCAGCACTGTATCTGTGAACTCATGACCGGGGTCTACACTCATTGATAAGGGCGCCGGCTCGTTTGTGAAATAAGCCTGCCCGGCCAGTGTATTGCTTTCGTGGCCGGTGAGGCCGTTGATCTGTGTCGGGTTCCCGGTTTGGGCATCATTCCCCTTCATGCCGGAGAAGCCAAGCAGGTTATCAAAAGAGTGGTTTTCGAGCATCAGCACAAAAACGTTGTTGATCAGTGGGAAATCAGGATCGGCCATCGGGTTTGGTTTAATTAAGCAAAGTAACAACTCTGCTGATTTAAAACAAGCGTAAAAACACCTGAAAAAAAAGCGTAAAATCCCGTTCAATGATAAATTGATTTTTCATAGTGTAGTTATCGCTTAGCTCATTGACCTATAAACTATAATGTGGTGAGACGGCGGTGGCTTTACTAAGGTTTGATCTATTCGTGGCCAGCGTGGTTGGGTTACATGCGCGTTATTAAAACCCGAATAGTGGGGCTTCTGTCAAGCCTTAATTCGCACCAATGGGGGTTTGTCTTTTAAAATGATATTTTGTTTATAAAATACTGCATAAAAGGCAATTGATTTTCTTTTACCTTTGAAATTTAAAATGGAACGAATACCGCAGTTCGGTTTTTAGGTCGAATTGCACCAAAGCTTCTTCCCGGATCAGTCCTGCAGATACCGGAACTTTGAGTGATAATTCTCATATAACAAATAGATGAAAAGGGTGTTGTGTTAGCGTGGCTGGCTGTGCTGTGGCCAGGCATCGGGGCAGTTTCATGACTTTTTAGGAAGTAACAGCGCCAGGCAAGGAAATGATGGGGAACGGGAAAGATAGGATTTTAGCTGGTATTAGACGGGTATCCGCCGGTCTGATTGGCAGCCGCCATGACTTTTCCATGGAAGCCCGCATCTTTCATATGACCTGCCTCGTGTCGATGGTGACGGTTGCCCTTAATATCCCGATGAATTACCTGGTAGGCGTCCCCTCGTTGTCCTTATTGATGACGGCGCTCCTTTTTATAGTTTGGTTTATTTATTATTATTCGCGTTTCCAACGAAAGCTGAACACCAGTTTTTTCCTGTTCTGTTTGCTGATCAATGTGTTTGTTACCCTTAATTATTACCAGAACTCGGGAATCGACGGCCCCAGCCTGCTCATCTTCCTGCTTTCGCTGTTCCTGATCATCACGGTCGCGCCCAAAATTCAATCCCGCCTTTGGGCGCCCCTGAATATTGTTTTGGTGGGCGTATTGCTTTTTCTGCAATATCATCATCCCCGATCTGTTCCGCTTACTTATCCGCACAGCGAAGACCGCTATATCGATTTCGCTTATTCCTATGTCGTCATTGCGCTTCTGATCGTGCTGATCACGCTTTATATCCGTAAAAGCTATAACCAGCAGCGGCTGGAGTTAATAAAAAAAGCAGCAGAGCTGGAAAACGCCAATGAGACCAAAAATAAATTGTTATCTATTGTGGCGCATGATCTCCGCGCTCCCCTGGCGTCTATTCAAACCTACCTCGAAATGCTGACAGAGTTTCATCTGTCGGCGGATGAAAAGAGAGGCATGGAACAGGACCTGCTGGAAAAGACCAGGAATACCGGGCAAATGCTTTCTAACCTGTTGTTGTGGACCGCTAATCAAATGGACGGCGTTACTGTCAGGCTGGAAGAATTGCAGCTATCGGAGACTTTTAGGCCCATTATAGCTATGCAAAGTGCTATAGCCGCCGAAAAGTTCATTGGGGTAGAAAATATGATAGCCAATCAAGCATGGGTTATTGCGGACACTAACATGCTGCAGTTGGTGTTTCGGAACCTGCTGAACAATGCGATCAAGTTTACGGCCCCGGGCGGGAATATTACCCTTTCATCCGAGCGCCGCGGGCAATATTGGCGCATCCTGGTAAAGGATAGCGGGATCGGGATCGCCAATGACCGTAAAGACACCATTTTCTCCATCAAAAGCCAGTCGACCTACGGTACAAAAAACGAAAAGGGAACAGGCCTGGGTTTACTTTTATGCAAAGAGTTTACTGAATTGCAGCATGGGCATATAGGATTTGAAAGCGAAGCAGGTATCGGGACTACTTTTTTTGTGAGCCTGAAGGGGTCCCGTTTTCCGGAAAGTGTCGTATCCGGCAATAAACAGGTTGACAGCAGCGTTGACTGAAATAGTCGCCTAAAGGCCCATTTTTAAGGCGATGACGAGCATCAATTATAAAAAAGCTTTATCTAATTCATACTGCGCATCGTCAAGCAAAATCAGCCTCCGACAATTCCTTACCAAGTTGTTTTACCCCTTCTAAAACTTTGTGCACTTGTTTTTCCGATGGAACTTTTACCCCGGTAATATACTGTGATAATAATGTATAATTCATATTCATCCTGGCAGCCAGTCCTTTTACATTTATAGCATTATAATATTCAAAAAACTGTTGCAGATCAAACACCAAACTTATATTCTCTTCATCTATTCCGTTTTTCTTGTAATGCGCAGCCTGCAAATTATATGCCTCTACGATATTGGCCCTTAGGTCGGCTAAAGTATCCCCGGTGGTTGCTATGATCCCATGCCGGTTTTCATGATAAGCTGAATAACCGGTATTCGTTTTCTCTACATTAAATTTTACTTTTTTCATCCATTATTTATTTTAATCCTGCTTGTTTAAGCAGGGCATTTTCAATTCCTTTTCCCATTTCTTTGCCGCCGTGATAAGGGAAAATTATCGTATTCTTGTAATTGTCGTGCATCAATAT
>JABDGE010000115.1:11295-11621 GCA_013286235.1 Bacteroidota bacterium | reverse complement strand
TTTAAAGGTAATTATAATAATGCAAAAGCCTCATTTTCAGAAAATAATATTTATTTTGACGCGTCAGTGTGTCCGAAAACGGTGTGGCATAAAACATTCAGCCCGGAATGCCGTTTGTAGTTAAAAAAACATCCACCATGCGTTTATTAACATTCATTATTGTTGGTGCAGCCGTAGGGTATGGCATCAATTATATTATCCAAAAAGACGACCACGGCCGTTCTATCCTTGACGATCTTGCCGATAAGGCTCCCGATTTTTTCGACAAGGCGAAACAATTCACAGAAGAAACTGTGGGTCAGATCAGTAATCTTGTTAGATCAAGG
>JABDGE010000115.1:126-11239 GCA_013286235.1 Bacteroidota bacterium | reverse complement strand
GCGCGTAACCAATTTCGCAGCTATACAACGTGCAGATATTTTTCATAATGGCCAAACCCAGCCCGGTGCCTTCGGAGTTGCGTCCCTTGTAAAATCGTTCGAAAACGGTCTCCCTGTCTAGCTCCGGGGCATCGCCGGTATTTTTGACACTGAGCTTATTGCCAAGCAAAGTAATCAGGATTTTACCGGGATTTTTATTGTGCCTGATAGCATTACTGAACAGGTTACTGATCAATACCTCCATCAAATATTTGCTGGCCTTAACTTCAAGATCGTCGAGTTTATATTCCAGTTCGATGTTTTTATTCTGCATCATTTCATTAAACTGATGGGCCTTTTCAAGGATAACTGTTCGCAGGCTTACTTTTTCGGCGTCTTTTAATAAATTGTTATCTATTTTCATCAGCAGCAGCAAGGATTGGTTCAATCTTGACAGCCGGCTGGCCGCCGAATAAATGTCGCTGATCTGGTTAAATTGTCCCGGATTAAGTGTTTCGTCCTGTATCAGCATATCCAGTTTGGAAGTAATGATCGCAAGGGGCGTCATCATTTCGTGCGACGCGTTTTCTGTGAAAGCTTTCAGCCCCTGGTATTCGCCGCTTACGCGGGCGGACATTTTGACAATTGCATCGCTCAAATCTTTAAATTCGTCGGCGCGGGCTTCAACCGGCACAACTTTATGCTTATCTGCCACATCGAACCATTTAACCTGTTCAACAATGCTATAAAAGGGGCGCCACAGGCCGTTTAGCACGAAGCGGTTGGTAACTATAAGCACACCCAACAAAACAGCTGTCAGTATGAGCGTAACACCGGTAATGATCTGTATAAGGTATTCGGTTTCCTCACGCGATTCAACAATCGTAACAATGTAATTTTGACCATTTGCTTTCACAAGCCCAGCAATAGCACGCCCCTCCTCCGACTTAATTTCTTTTGAATTGTGGTATGGGGTGTCAAAAAATACGGTAGCGAAGCTTTCCTCGTTCGTTTTTGTAAATATTGTAACGTCTTCGTCAAAATCAACAGATCGGGGCAGATGATGGTTCTGATTAACATAGGTGATCACTTCTTCCAATTCTTCAACCAGATCGTTGTCCAGTTGCTGGCGGGCAATATGATTGATCACCAGGTAATAGACAACCGCCGACGCCAGTAAGACGGAAACGCTGATGATAATACTTGCCCGGTTATAATGTGCGGCTAATTTCATTTATTAAGAAAATTTATAGCCAACGCCGTAAATAGTGGCGAAAAAGTCTTTCCCGCTCAATTCAAATAATTTTTTTCTCAGGTTCTTGATATGGGTATAAATAAAGTCAAAGCTGTCGAGCATATCCATTTCATCACCCCAAAGGTGTTCGGCAAGGGCATTTTTCGAAACTACCCGACCTTTATTGGCGATAAAATATAACAGCATATCGTATTCCTTTTTGGTAAGGATCGTGGGCTTATTGTTCACATGTACCGTTCTCCCCAAAAGGTCCACACTGATCTCGTTGTAATTGAGAATATTACTGCTACCGAATGCCTTTCGTCTGAAAATAGCCATTAAACGCGCTTTCAGTTCAGCCAGGTGGAAGGGTTTGGTAATATAGTCGTCGGCCCCGATGTTTAACCCTTTTATTTTGTCGTCCAGGGAGTTCCGCGCCGAAATGATCAAAACGCATTCATTCTTTCCGGATGACTGCAGGAATTCCATCACTGCAAAACCATCGCCATCAGGCAGCCCGATATCCAGCAGGATGCAATCATATTCGTACAACGAAATTTTTTCGATTGCTGTGCTCACGTTTGAGCAGACCTCGCAAATACTACCCTCGTCGGTAAAATACTTTTCAATCGTTTCGCTTAGCGCCAGTTCGTCCTCGATCAGCAGCAGTTTCAAAATTAAATTTTCGCTAAATCTAAATAACAATATTGAAGTAAAGCTGAAGAAAAGGCGGGTAAAACGGTGCCGACCTTTTTGGCCAAACCCTGGCCTAAAACTTCAATTTTGCTCCAAAATTCAGGTCTAATTTCGAAGCCGGCAGACACCTTAAGGGTAACAAACGGTATGCGAAAATTCTACATTCTCTTTTTTTTCTGCTTGATATCGGCCATTGGAGCGAAAGCGCAGGATAATTACGAAATACAAGTTTATGGTTCAGAGACCGTTGATCCTGGCCGCACCATGGTTGAATTACACAGCAATTACACCTTTGAGGGCAGCACCACGGTAATTGATGGAATGTTGCCAACAGACCATGTTTTCCATGAAACGATTGAGATCACCCATGGTTGGACGCCTTGGTTTGAAACAGGTTTTTATTTTTTTAACACCATTGGCAGTGATAACCGCACAGCCTATGTGGGTTCGCACATCCGGCCCCGTGTTAGGGCGCCTGAAAGCTGGAAGTGGCCTGTCGGAGTAAGTTTATCGCTTGAGTTCGGTTTTCAAAAACCTCAATACTCACCGAATACAGCCACCCTTGAGATAAGGCCAATCATAGACAAAAAGTGGGGGGGATTGTACGTTTCGGTGAATCCCACGCTCGATCAAAGTTTTAGAGGGCCCGATCAAAACCGCGGATTAATTTTTTCGCCGAACGTTAAAGGGAGCTACGATTTAACGAAGGTTATTGCCCTGGGCCTGGAGTATTATGGCAGCACCGGGCCTTTTTTCAACTACGACCCGATTCAACAGCAGCAGCACCAAATATTTGTGGCTACGGACCTTAATTTTGACCCGAAATGGGAGTTCAATGCAGGTTACGGATGGGGGCTTACCAACAGCACCGACAGGGCTATTTTCAAGGTGATTTTAGGCCGAAGATTTTAATTTGAACTATCAAATAAGCATTGCGCGGGTTTTTCAGCCAGGACGCGTATCTTTAAAAATGACTGAAGAAGAAACAAGCGCACAATTTGTTATCCAAAAGGTTCAGCCCGGCTTGCTTGGTTTGATGGATGGTTCGGTTTCGACGCTGGCGCCCATTTTTGCCACGGCAGGCCTGACCCATGAGCCTATAAAAGCATTTTATGTGGGGCTTGCGGCGTCCCTTGGCGCGGGGATCAGTATGGGCCTGGCAGAGGCCCTAAGCGACGATGGAAAAGTAACCGGCCGCGGCAACCCTATCATCCGGGGAGCGATCACTGCATTTGCAACAGCACTGGGGGGTATGCTGCATACCCTGCCTTTTCTGATCCCCAACTTACAGTCAGCATTGCACCTGGCCTATATCGTGGTGATCTGTGAACTGTTTGCCATTGCTTTTATCCGTTACAGATTTATGAAGACACCACTTTACGCGACTGTTTTACAGGTGATTGTGGGTGGTGGGATTGTTTTTGCAGTCGGGCTTTATCTCGGCAATGCAGCCTCCTGATGTATTTATTAATATTTGAACTAAATGGCAGTTATCGAACCAAAAAGGCAGGATGTGGAGCATCCGCATCAAATTAAAAAAAATTCCGCTTCGCTCAGGCTCTGGCATTGGTTAAATGCTGTGGTTATTACCGGCTCCCTGCTTACGGTTTTACTCAACTCAACGCTTCTTAATACCCGGCAAAACGCAAAGGTGATAACAGACCAACTGAAGGATGCAGGCGTTACCGTTACGCAACAGCAGGCGCGATCAGCTGCCCATGAGCTAAGTGACAAAGACTGGACCTGGCATACTTATTTTGGCTATGTCCTGGTTGGTTTGTTGGTCTTCAGGCTCTTGCTTGAGTTTTTTCAAGTAGTCGACCAGAAGTTTTTGCACAAACTTAAAGTCGCGCGTAATAACTACCTGGTGACCAAGAAAAACCGGGAACTATCGCGCCATGAATTTTGGGTTAAAACGCTGTACGCGATGTTTTACCTTATGCTGGTAACCCAATCCATAACCGGCCTGTGCCTGGCCTTCGAAGATGACGTGCCGGCATTAAAAGCCATGCATGCGTTCCGCGAGATTCATTCTTTTACGATGTACCTCATCCTGGGCTTCATTTTTCTGCACCTCGCGGGCGTATTCCTGGCCGAGCGTAAGGATAGCCGGGGCATTGTATCAGATATGATCAATGGGGGGAGATAAGTCCGAAAGAAGCTGCGGCTGTGGTTTCAGTAAAAAATAATTTATTTACGAAAAAGAGGAGAAAATTCCCACAAGAACCCAAGGGCCTTTATTTAATAAAAGTCAAGAACTGACCAGCGCTGCGGAAATAAATTCCGGCTTAAACAAGTAAGCCGCTCAGCAAAAAAATTGCACCCATCAACACCAACCAAAAATAGAACAGATATGTTTCGCTGTTACCGGTTTTTACTGCATCTGTTGTCATAACCCAGTATATTAATATAAATGTTATCTTTTTAATAAGCACGCTCCGGATTTAGTGCGGGAAAACCGAAGTTTATCAACTACCCTTCTTTTGAACAGCAAATTGATCAATTTGTGTTATAAATTGTCCAGCCGATTCATTCGGAAAGCCATCCCATTGGTTGAGTACCTTTCCATTCTCATCAACCAGCAGCGTATAGGGAAACTTTCCATCGGCATTATATTTATCAGCCAATGCTTCGTTCAGTTTTACCTGATCCGGACTGAGCTGATTTTTTTTCTGACGCGGAAAATCGGCCCTAACCAGCACCAGGTGATCTGCTGCATAATTCTCAAACGTGGCTGATTCCAAAATTTCCTTCCGTAACCTTATGCATGGTCCACACCAGTCAGAACCCGAAAAATTGATCAGGATCAGTTTGTGCTGCTGCACAGCCTCAATTTTCGCTTCCTTAAAATCGCCCAGCCATGTTACATTGCCGGTGAAGAACGCCATAAATGAGATCAAAAGTAGTTTCATCTTAAAAAATTGAAAATCACTTTATCCGCTTTATGTACATGCAATTTACACATACATTCTGTAGGATAATTGAAGTTTACGATAAAATAATATTAACAATTAAAAATTAATACACTGTTAACAACTACGGCACATACCCCTTTATTTAAAGCCAAGGCTGATCGAAACAACATCTGAAACCAGGTCGGTGGTTTGCGAATAGTGCCCGTATCTTATTTCCAGATCGTGCAGGTTTTGCCATCCAAATACTCCATTGGGCGGCGCCAGCCGGAATCCTATACCGAAAAAGCTGCTTTGGAAATCCGAGTATTCGTAATTGCTCGTGTAGTATTCGTCGGTCGGACTGTGCACTTCATACGGAGCAAAATACCGCGCGGCTGTTTGGTCATAAAACCTGTAAAATGGCGATATGGAAAAAAACGGTGTTACCTTGTAAGGCACTTCCAAACCCGCGGTATTCGATCGTATTCCCCAGCTATCCATATAATAACGGTAATATGCCCGCAGGATTATATTGTCGCCAAGGAAATAGTTAAGGCGCGCGCCAACGGGAAGCTTAAAACGCGATGACGGAAGCTTTTCAACGGCATCACTGTCTTTGCTGGTATTGAAATATACCCGATGGAAGGGCAGCCCCAGGTAGCCATTTTGCTCAACCAGGTCGCCGAGGAACATAACCTGTAGCCTGGAGTTGACCTGCTGTGTGTAGGAAAATGCCGCGGTGTACGTGTTTCTTTCGCTGCTTGGCAAGCTGTTTTTTGAGTTGGAGATCACCTGGCCGTTGCTGCTCAGCGTAACCGTGTTACCACTCGCGGTAGTGATCACCGTTGTGCCAGGTTGTGATATGGTAGTTGTCGCTACCGGGACGAATTCCGAAGGCAGGATTATCGTCACCCTGTCAAAATACCCCTGCAGCTTCACACCAAACTCGCCGTTTTTGTCGTCGGTTTTAGTCGACCAGTGCAAGTCCAGCTCCTTTGATTTATAGTTATACTCACCGGAATAATAGGCGCCAATACCGAAGGTCCCTCCGGTTTTGCTGTTTTCAATCGTCCAATCGAGGGAAGGATACAGACGGGTCCCTCCGGTTTTTGCCCCGCCATTAAGCGCAACGTAAGCCGCTGACGCCGAAGAGTGATGATCGTAGCCCAGGCCTGCGGTTAAGGTATTTTTGTTGCTGGCATCGTTAAGCCATACCATGTTCAGGTTAATACCATTTGAAAAATCGGTAACCTGTTGCGTGCCGATACCGCCTGTAACAGGGGAGTGATCCCCGGTTTGTGAATAATAGCTGGAAATAAGGTCAATTTCGTCGATCCTCAGCCTCCGCGGATTGTAGTTGCTTTTTTTTGCTGAATCAAGTTCTACAGGCGTATACAGGCTTACCGGCTTCGTTTTAAATAAGCTTGAATCCGACGACGTCTGCGAAAACGCGTACATACGGCAAACAAGGGCGAATCCAAGTATGGATAAAAACTTTTTCTTCATAAATTAATTGCAGAATTTTTATAAGCAGAAATTAATTGCACCCGCACCCGCCACCGGTTTTTCCGGCGTTGGCGCCTGAGGCCGCTTCTTCATACGACTGAAAGTTCAACTCGTTCTTTTCTACTTTCCTGTTGGTAAGCGCCATTTCCGAATCATTCAGACGGGTCTTTTGGTACTCTTTTAAGTGTACGCACGAAGTCGCCGATGCCATCAAGATCGCTCCCGCAACGATCTTCCCTGTTTGCTTTGTCATTCTATTGGGGTTATTTAATATTTATATTGTTAGAAGTGTACAGTTTGTCATCATCGTCAATAATGATGGCTTCTATATTTTTCACCTGGTTGATCAGGTCAAGTCCGGTATGTATCCCCATGATCATTACCGGGGTAGCCATGGCATCGGCGATCTCAGCATTAGTACTGATGATCGTGACACTTTTGATGCCTGTTACCGGTAACCCGGTACGTGGATCAATGGTATGCGAATACTTTTTGCCGCCTATCATCACATATTTTTCATAATTGCCCGAGGTTGCCACAGCCATATCAGACACTGACAAGTGAGAAAATATCTCATGCGGGGAATTGGGATTAACGATCCCCACCGTCCATGGTCTTCCATTGGGCTGAAGTCCCCAGGTTGTAAGGTCGCCCGAGGCGTTTACCACCCCGCTTGTAACCCCTGACTCCTTCATGACCTGTTTGGCCCTTTCGGCCGCATACCCTTTGCCAATGCCGCCGAAGCCGATGCGCATGCCCTTTTCCTTCAGGTAAATCGAACATTTTTCAGCGTCCAGGTCAATGTTCCTACAGTTGATGAGGCGTACCATTCGCTTTGCCGTCTCCTTGTCGGGCATTTCGGTCATACTTTGATCGAAATTCCAGAGCCGCTTGTCGATGGAGCCATAGGTAATATCAAAAGCGCCTTGCGTAAGGCTCGAAATCCTTATGGAACGCTCCACCAGGTTAAACGTTTCCCTGCTTACCGTTACCGGCATGATTCCGGCATTTTGATTCACCAGGTTGGTTTCACTGTCGTCACTGAACGTGGTCAGCAATTTTTCGATACGCCTGATCTCCGTTATACCGGCTTCTATTCGCTCATCGGCCCAGCCTTCATCATCAGCAACTACGCTTAGCTCAAAATGGTTGCCCATTAATTTACAACTTCGCTTAAAAACTACTGGCGCGCTCATTAAACTATTTATGATAATTGGTGCCTGTTAACGCCAGTTGCTCCGGGTACTATGGTGTTCAACAATATTACCCGAAAAATCTGTAGTAAAAATGAAATTGATTTTCATTGCGGGGATAACAATACGCTTTTAACATTTATTAACAGATCCATCCCATGAAACCATGCTTTACGGCTAATTCCGACTGAAAACAATACGTTAGTTGTTTTAAAAGCATTACGACCTAAGCCGGCCTGCAGTTGCCATTTAACTTAAATGGCCCGGTTTTATTTTAGTAACGGTATAAAGAATGGATAAAAAGCACCAATGTCCCGATAAAACAAGGTTTACCGGGACATCGGAACAGTTAAAAAGCGGGTACTAATTGCTGGTCGCTTTAAGCCCGTATACATCTACCTTATTCGAAAACGTTGCCAGGTACACATGCCCGTTAACGATGGTAGGCGTACAAAACTTCGAGAAATAACCCGGATTGTCGGTCGAAACCATGCCGCTGTTCCACAATTCTTTGGTGATGTTGCTGGCATCGAATGCCCTTAAAATTCCGGGAACTATCCCGGCACTTGCATCTCCGTCTATACCATACCAGGCCCATAATATGCCGGTGCCGCTGGTTGAGCCGTTTGACGAAACGGACATCTGTGCCCCCGAGCCGGCGGGACCTGCGTCGGATGAAACCGTTGGCGTGGTATTGAAACCGCTGCCACTGTTGAAAGAAAAAGCCCTAAGCGCGTCATTCTCGGACCATACATACATAAAAGAGCCCGCGCTCCCTAAGTAAAAAGTTGGCTGGCAATGTAAAGACACATTTAACGGAATGGTTTGCACTACGGTGTTACCTGCGGTATTATAGCCACCCATGTTGTCTTTATTCAGCAAATACAGGTTCCCGTCTTTGCAACCGGTAAGATAGTAATTGCTTTCAGGTATCAGGAAGGTGCCCATTACGCCGTAATCCAGGTCGTTTTCATCCATATTATAATAGCTACTCGGCGTAAAGAAACTGCTTACCTGTAAGGTGGCGCCTGTCGGCGTTAACTTCAAAGCGCTTTCGCCGCGGTTGGTTAGGTCCGACGGGTTAGGATTGGTTGTGCTGGGCGTAGTGCCATTGTCCGAACTGGTGTACAGATCGTCTCCAACCGTGCCGTTCCCGGATGTTTCGTATAAGTTGCCTTGTGCGTCGGCGGCTATACCCATCCCGCTTTGCCACAATCCGCCCGCTTCGCCGTTTGGCGTATCGTTGTACACGATCTCCTGTTTTAGTGTGGTTTTATTGTAGCCGAGTATCCAGCCATGGTAAGGGTTCCAGTCGCAATGCGAGGCCCAGGCAACATAAACTATGCCGTTTACGAGGGCCAGCCCTTGCCTTTGGTTGTTACGCTGCGGGTCGAAGCTCACCACCCCATTCACGTTCCCGTCTCCTGTACCGGGCACACTGGCGGTAATCAGCACAGGGCTTCCTGCCTGGTCGCTGCCGGTTGCCAGGCTTATTGCATGCAGGTACTGATAAAAAGTAGTGCCATTAGTGCTCCTGGCAACAAAATACATGGTTTTGGAAACGGAATCAATTACCGGTGTGCCCACAATGCCAATATTACTTAGGAAATCCCCGTATGGGTTGCACCAGGACGAGTTCATGTCAGATGGGATTGGTGTGCGCATTCCAGGTTGCGTAAAGTTTTTTTTCCAGTACAATACCCCGGTGGTGCCGTCAAAAGCATAAACGGTATTATTTACGGTGGCAACATAAAGCACATTGTGTGTTCCGCCGTTGATTGTTAAACCGCTGTAAACCAGTGGCTGCGCAAAAACGTGTTCATCCACCGATAAGCTGAACAATTTGCCAAATTGTGTGCTGTTGACGTTTGATGTAGTTAATACCGTTTCGTGGCTGTTAAAGCCGGCCCGGGTGTTGTCGTTGTGCTGCGTAAGCACATTTATCGTTTCCGTATTAAGCTTGCCGACAGTATCTGTAGGTGCGGGTGGTTTTACCGGAGGTATAGGCGTATTGTTTTTTTTGCTGCAGCCCATGCAGATGGCGATGATCAATATTGGCAGGGCGATCTTCTTTATCATATGCCTTTAGTTAATGTTATATTTAAAAACTATTATAAGTGCGAACCAAGAATCAACGTCAACCGGGAATAAAAATGGAATAATTTAAGCCGTTCGTTCCCCCCTAAAGCAGCAAATGAGCGCCAGGTTTTGTCTTGGCTCTTGGTTCTTGGCTCTTTGATTCTCATTATAAACTAATCTTTCGAACTACGTTATTCAGATAATCGGCCACATAGATGCTACCTGCATTATCAACCGTTACCCCATAGGGCCTGTTAAACGTGGCTGTATTCAAGGGGCCGTTATCAGCACCCCTTTTTCTTGCTCCGGCTATTGAGGTTACCGTACCCTCGGGGGTTATTTTCCGGATTTTGTTATTCCCCACATCGGCAACAAAGATATTCCCCTTTCTGTCAACCGCCAGGCCATCCGGATGCGCAAATAACGCCTCTTTTCCTTTGCCATCTGCCGACCCTTTCGCTATCATGCCGGCCAGCGTAGAAACCATGCCATCGGGGGTTATTTTCCGGATCATGTTATTGTAGGTATCGGCTACATAAAGGTTACCCTGCTGATCAATGGCGAGTCCCTGGGGCAGATAAAATGACGCTTCGGACCCCTTTCCGTCTTTTATCCCCTTGTGCCCGGTACCGGCAAAGGCAGTAATTTTCCCGTCGGGGCTTATTTTCTTGATCATGTCTCTTTCCCAATCGGAGACATAGACATTATCATTTTTGTCGACAGCGATTCCATATGGCCTGTTCAACTTTGCAACGGTATCGCGGTTCTTTTCGATTTCGGGCGATGGCCGGCCGGCTATAGTAGTCACAGTGCCATCGGGCATTACTTTGCGTACCAGGCTGTTCTGGGTATCGGCAACATACACTACGCCGTGCGCATCAACTGCAATAGCTGTTGGAAAAAAGAAAGAAGCTGATGTTCCCTTTCCATCGGCGGTTCCGGTTTTTCCGCTTCCCGCCAGGGTGCTTACTACTCCATCGGCGCTGATCTTGCGGATAAGGTTGTTGCGCGAATCGGCCACATAGATGTTATTACCCGAATCAACAGCCAGGCCCATCAGGTTTGAAAAAGTGGCTGAATCCTTGATCCCGTTAACGGAACCGATACGGCCGTTGCCTGCATAGGTGCTTACCTCGCCTTCGCCGGTATGTCGACAGGCCATTACACACAGAGCCGCACTCGCTAATAGTAATAGAAGCTTCTTCATCAGTCGGGTTGCCAAATACCTTTGGGGGCTAAGGCATTAAAATGGTTTACCTGGTGTTTATAATGGCTAAAGATATTGAATAACAGCCTGATTATTGCAAACCTGGGGCGTTATTTTAGAAAAAACAATGCACCGCGAAAAAATAATACTTGCCACTTCATGCTAAGCGGTTGAAGTAATAAGCTTAAATATTTCTTTTGCGCTTTTTCCAGTTATACTTCACTGCCTGCCGTTTGATTGACGGTTTCGGATTTTTGGTTCTCATTATAAACTAATCTTTCGAACTACGTTATTCAGATAATCGGCCACATAGATGCTACCTGCA
>JABDGE010000115.1:0-116 GCA_013286235.1 Bacteroidota bacterium | reverse complement strand
TATCGGTACTCAATTTCATTGGCCGGTTATCTCGCAGGCCCAGTCCATAAGACTTATATTTTACAACCTGGAGGTCATATAATCGCACATGCCATTCGCCAAAAAACGCACAAACG
>JABDGE010000114.1 GCA_013286235.1 Bacteroidota bacterium | reverse complement strand
ACTGCACTATTCCCAGTATTAACAGCGGTGAATGAAGGAATACCGCCGGCGCCGCTTGCAGCTAACCCTATACCCGGCGTATCATTGACCCAGCTATAATAACATCCTGTTCCCGGAAAACCAACTGCAGTAGTTGCCGCGCCGTTGTTTACCGTCTGGCTGCCTTGTGCCGCTGCCTGATAAGTTAACTGGACAAGAAATAGGGGTATGGCTATAAAATGAAAGAATCTTCTCATTCATCCCGGTTTGATATAACGTTACGTAAAAAAAAGCAAAAGATAACAACGCTGTTATCTTTCGCGAAGAAAACGTCATTCAATCCTTATAACAGCAAATTTAAAATTCGTGCTATGAGCTATTTCATAACATAGAATAAATAATATTGCTGTTTAACTTTAAGATAGCCTAAGGTGGGGATGTGCAATATGATAGTGTTGCGTGAGTAACAATATCATTAGAAGGAAGCTTTTCGGGAGGGATAGGGGGCAGCGTCTGCTTCATTCGCAGGTGGCTTTCACCCGCTTACCCCGACATTCACGAATTGGTTAATCTTTGCCAAATCACCAATTTTCATCCAAAAAGAACAAACATCTCTCCCCACCTGTCCAACCGCCAAACTGCGCACTGCCTACTGCTACTGCTACTCCCCACCCCTGCCACACTGCCGACTGCCAACTGCTACTGCCTACTGCTACTCCCCACCCCTGCCACACTGCCCACACCGCCAACTGCCACTCCCCACTGCCCACTCACCATCCTACCTGATGATTGCCACAAAACCCGACAGCAGTTGGGTGTTATTTTTAAGATTAATGACATAGTAATACGTGCCCGATGGCAGGGCAGCGCCTCTATAGGTTCCGTCCCAGGGAGTCCCGTAGCCTATTGACGAATATACACTTTGGCCCCACCTCGTGAATATTTGTACGGTGCATTGCGGGTAGAAATCAAGGTATTTGATAACCCAGGTATCGTTTATGCCATCGCCGTTTGGGGTAAAAGTATTGGGGATAATAATAGTTGGAGCCAATACATGTACCGTCAGTGAATCCACGCCAACGCAGCCATCGGTTGCCTGTACCGTCAAAGTATAGGTTGTTGTTGAAAAAGGGCTGGCTACCGGGTTCAAAATTTTATTGTTACTTAAACCCGCAGGCGGACTCCAGGTAATATCGGAAATATTGCCGGTGGCCGTAGCATTTAATGACGTGCTGTTTCCTTCCTGGATCGTTTTATTACCGCCGGCATTGACGGTTGGGGCCGGGTTGACGGTTATGACTATGCTATTGCTTGTTACGCTAACCGGGACGGCGCATAACGCGCTGCTGGTCATCATACAAGTTACGATATCGCCGTTAGCAAGGGTATTACCGGTAAATTCCGCATCGCCGGTTCCGGTGCTGTTGCCATTGAGCAGCCACTGGTAAACAGGTGTACTGCCGCCGTTGGCGGGTACGGCAGTGAATGTAACTGGTGTGCCCGCGCAAATATTGTTTGTTGATGCTGAAATGTTTACCGAAGGCGTTACCGGCGTGGTAACCTTAACGGTTATTGCATTACTTGTTGCACTTACCGGCGTGGCACAGGCTGCATTGCTGGTAATGGTGCAGCTTACAATGTCTCCGTTAGCAAAATCGCTGCCCCCAAACGTTGCGCTGTTTGTTCCCGTATTATTCCCGTTAAGCAACCATTGATAGACTGGTAAACTGCCGCCGTTGGTTGGGGTGGCCGTGAACGTGAGCGGTGAACCCGCACAGACATTATTTGCAGATGCAACAATGCTGACTGAAGGAGCCTCGGGGGCATTAACTGTACCTGTTACCGCTACGTTTTGGCTGGGTGCGCCCGTCGAACTTAAAACCACATTACCCGAAGGGCCGCCCGCAGGCGCCGTTGCCGACGATCGTACATAAACTATCACATTGGTTACTTTGCCCCCCGTTTCCGGAATATCCGCAGTGGCGCCAAAACCGCTGCTGGCATTAAGCGATATTTCGAAGCCGGTGGGAGCCGTGGCTGTAATATCAGCAAGCAGGTTAAGTCCCGATACTGTAAATTGCTGGATATCGGGGTTTGCCGAAGCTGCGCCTGCGCACGCTGTGATACTGCCCGTTACCGGGCCGGCAGTTATTAATGGCGATGTTGATGCCGCTACAGTAATCGTAAAGCTGACCGGCGCGCCCGGGCAACGGGAATCCGGGCCAATAAAATTGCCTATCGAAATTGGACCTTCGCCGACAGGGATGGTGGCTGTTACCTGGTTGGTGGCTGTACTGATAACTGAAACAGATCCGATGGCTCCGTTTACCTCATATACAAAACCGCCATCCGAGGTGATTGCCACACCTTCAGGACCCGCCCCAACCGGGATGGTTGCCAGTAGCGAATCAGTTGCGGTGTTGATTACTGAAAGTTCGGTTGACTCTGCGTATATTTTACTTCCATCGGCAGTTAGCGCTATCCCTTGCGTGAAACTGCTCACCGACAACGAACCCGTAATAACATAAGCATAGGTTGTGGTGTTTATAACCAAAAAGCTGCCACCATTATCAAGCGCTGCAACGTACAGCGTGCTCCCATCGCCGCTGATTGCCATTTGCGCAGGCGTGTAGCGTGGAACCGGTAGGGTATATATCAACGCATAAGTGATGGTATTAAATACCGATATCGTATGGTCATTTTGATTGTCCACGTATAAGCGGCTGCCATCGGGGCTTACCAAAACACAAACAGGGTAATTCCCTGCCGTTATGGTGTTTACAACGGTATGGGTTGCTGTATTTATTACCGAAACAGTGTTTGATGCTTCGTTTGCAACGTAAAGCATACCGCCGCTTGGGCTTACCGACAAGCTCACCGGATCGATACCGACGGGTACTGTATAACTAACTTTATTTGTGTAGCCGTCTATGATCGAAACTGTATTGTCGAGGCTATTTGTTACATACACCCAATCGCCGTGCGGGCTTACAGCCACGGCGTAAGGGGAATTTCCTACCGGGATAGTTGCCACCACCTGGTTAGTGCCTGTGTTAATTACAGATACCGTGTTCGAGCCGCCATTGGCGATGTAAGCATACCCGGAATTTTTAGGCGTAACAGTGATGGTGGCTGTAACCGGGGTACTGCCCGCGTTTACAGCGGTGAATGAGCCGATATTCCCTGTTCCGCTTGCCGCAAGCCCGATGGACGGGGTGTCATTCGTCCAGTCGAACGTATTGCCCGTGCCGGTAAAATTAATACCCGCTGTTACACTGCCTGCATTCAGGCTTTGGTTACCCGGGTTATTCATCGTTGGAAATGCACTTACGAGGGAGCTTACACTAACACTTTGACTGGCTGCGCCTGTTGAAGTTAAAAGCACATTGCTGTAACTGACGCCTGCATTGGCCGTTGCCGATGATCTTACAAAGACGATCGTTTTCACTTCGCCGCCTGTTTCGACAATATCCGCAGTTGCGCCAAAACCGGCTTCGGGATTAAGCGATATTTCAAAGCCTGGCTGGGCAGTGGCTGTAATATCCGCAATTAGGTTGCTGCCCGAAACGGTAAACTGTTGCAGGTTGGGGCTGGCCGAGGCTGTGCCTACGCAGGCTGTGATGTTGCCTGTTACCAGGCCTGCGGTAATTGAGGGTTGTGTTGCTGCGGCTGGGTTCACCGTAATGATAAATGTGTATGGCGTACCGATGCAACCGGTGCCAGGGGTAATAAAATTACCAAATGAAGCAGGATTTGACCCAACTTGAATCGTTGCCAACGTCGAATTTGTCGCGGTACTAACAACCAAAACCGCGCTCGCATACCTTGTCACATACAGTTCACTCCCATCAGGGCTGACAGATACTCCCATTGGACCATTGCCTGCCGGAATACTTGATATCACCATATTGGTAGTGGTATTAATTACTGAAATATCAGCTCCGCCGTAATTAGCAACATAAGCCACGCTGCCATCCGGACTCAATGCAATACGATTGGGATTTGTTCCGACCGGTATGGTGGCAACCAATACGTTATTTGCGGTATTGATCACCCAGACATTATTTGAATTGTAATTTGTCACATATAACAGGCTGCCATCAGGGCTTATCGCTACGTCCGCCGGGCCGCCGCCATCAGGAATGGTAGTGACGACTGTATTGCTCACGGTATTAACCACCGAGATATTGTTTGATTGGTTATTTGCCACATACAGCAGGCCGGAGCTTGGATTAATACAGATACCGTCTGGCTGTGAACCTACCGGAATAGTGGCTATAACTGTATTGCCCGAGGTGTTGATAACAATGACAGTTCCGGCCGTCGTCGATACATATAATCGACTGCCATCCGAACTTACCGTCAGGCCAAATGGCTGCGACCCTAACGCTATCGTTGAAACTACTGTATTAGTGCTTGTGTTAATAACTGAAACATTTTTTGAATTGCCGTTTCCAATGTAAGCCCAACTTCCGTCAGGGCTTAGCGCTACCCCCGAGGGCACCGATCCTACCGGAATTGTAGCTATAACAGAATTATTTGCCGTATTGATAACCGAAACAGTGCTACTGCCTGAATTTGTTATATAAGCCAGACTTGGCCCTGCAGGCATAACAGTAATTGAAGCCGTTATCGAGTTGCTTCCGATGTTTATCGCTGTAAAAGAGGGGATGCTGCCCGTACCACTTGCCGGTAAACCTATGCCGGGCGTATTATTAACCCAGGTATAAGTATTTCCTGTGCCAGTGAAATTAATGGCAGTCGTGGCCGTGCCATTGCTGACAGTTTGGGGAGGCACAGCATTCACCGTAGGTAGTGAATTGATAGTGCCGGTTACAGCCACATTTTCACTGGTTGCCCCCGGCGAAGATATGATTACATTACCAGATATATTTCCTGCCGGCGCAGCGGACCCCGAACGTACATAAATGGTTGTATTTGCCAGGACGCTTGTTTCGGTAAGCGTCATACTATTTGCATAGTTGCTGCCCGCGGTGAGTGAAACCTCAAAATCGGGCGGGGCTGTCACTGTCACAGCCGCCGTTAACCCGCTGCCCGAAATGGTGAATTGTTGAATATTTGGGCTTGCCGAGTCAGTACCTGCGCATGCAGAAATGGTGCCGGTGGCTGTTCCGGCTGTAATGGAGGGGGGCGCTGACGCCGCCGGGTTTACGGTAATGGTGAATTTGACAGGCGTATTGCTGCAGCCTGAACCGCCCGTAATAAAGTTGCCATGCGAATTTGGCCCTAAGCCAACAGCGACGGTTGTTATTACGGCATTTGTTTTGGTATCGAGAACTGTAACTTGATTGGCATTCGCATTTGCAATGTAAAGCTGTGTGCCATCCGGGCTTACACATAACCCATAGGGTTCTGCAAGTACGCCCGTGCCATAGGAGATAGTGGATTGCACAGTATTCGTTGAGGTACTTATGGCCGATACATTATTAGCGCCTGCATTACCAACATAAACCATGCTTCCGTCGGGAGTTATCGCAATGCCAAAAGGGCTTGGACCTACCGGGACCGTAGCGATCACGAGGTTGGTGGCCGTGTTGATAACAGAGACGCTGGCCGAACTGTAATTTACCACATACAGCCGGCTGCCATCAGGGCTTACAGCATCCAAAACCGCGTCTGAACCCACCGGAATAGTAGCCGTTACTTTATCGGTTTGGGTATTGACAACAAAAACACTGTTACCTCCCTGGGTTGTCACATAAAGGGTGTTGCCATCAGGACTTATGGCCATGCCAAATGGTGATGCCAATGCGATTGAAGCTATTATTGAATTAGTCGCCGTGCTAATAACGGTCAGGTCATTATTAGTTGTCACGTACACTTTGCTGCCATCGGGGCTTACCAGCACGTTGTTTGAAACGTCTGCTAACTGGATCGTAGCAACGACTGTATTCGCTGCAGTGTTTATAACGGAAACAACGCCCGGGGAGCCTCCGCCAGCCACATATACCCGGCCGCCATCGGGGCTTACTGATACACCTATGGGGGAGTCGCCCACCTTAATGGTAGCTACAACCTTACCATTGGCCGTGGTGATGACCGAGACAGTATTATCGCCCGCATTTGCTATATAGGCAGCCGGCGGCACAAGCGTGGCCGTAATCGTAGCAGTAACAGGGCTACTTCCCGTATTAACCGCGGTAAAAGAAGGGATACTCTCGGCGCCGCTTGCAGCCAATCCAATACCCGGCGTATCATTGAGCCAGCTATAGTAACATCCCGCGCCCGGAAAACCAATTGCAGTAGTTGCCGCACCATTATTTACCACCTGGCTGCCTTGCGCCGCTGCTTGTTTAGTAAACGGGACAAGAAATAGGATTGTAGTTATAAAAAGTCTAAATCTTCTCATTAGCCGGTTCGATATAATGTTACGCAAAAAAATTCAAAAGGTAACAAGCCTGTTTTTTTAACCGCAAAACGCCATTCAATCTACCATTGTCAGCCTACCGAAACAAAATTCATCGGTTAAATTAAATTGAGCAAAATGAGCGTCTTTAATTTCGCTTAACTCTGTGCAGCCACTATTTCAGGCCAGGACAAAATCACTTTCTAATTTAATCTTCCCCTTTCCAACTTCCGGTCTCGATAGCTATCGGGATTCCGACTTCCCGACTAATCTCAAATCCCCATCCAGTATTTATATGACTTAAGTTGTTTTTCCCTAAACGTCAGTTGCAGCTTCTTCGGACTTCCCGACTTTCGGACTTCCCGACTTTTTTCCTAATTTAGCCCCCGTTTTACATACACAATGAAAAGAGACAAACTCATATTTAAGCTGTTGGACGACGAGCAGCAGCGCCAGGAAGAAGGCATCGAGCTGATCGCGTCGGAAAATTTTGTTAGCCGGCAGGTAATGGAAGCCGCAGGCTCTGTTGCAACCAATAAATACGCTGAAGGCTTGCCCGGAAAGCGCTATTACGGCGGTTGCCAGGTGGTGGACGAAATTGAGACGATAGCTATTGAGCGGGCCAAACAATTATTTAATGCCGAATGGGCAAACGTTCAGCCGCACTCGGGCGCCCAGGCTAATGCCGCTGTTATGCTGGCCTGCCTGAACCCGGGGGATAAAATTTTAGGGTTCGACCTGTCGCACGGCGGCCACTTGACCCATGGTTCGCCGGTGAACTTTTCGGGTAAACTTTATGAGCCGCATTTTTATGGGGTAAATAAAGAGACCGGGTATGTAGATTACGAGCATATGGAGAAAGTGGCGCTCGAAGTAAAGCCCAAAATGATTATCTGTGGTGCATCGGCTTACTCGCGCGACTGGGATTATGCATACATCCGCAAGATCGCCGACGAGGTTGGCGCTTTGGTGCTGGCCGATATTTCGCACCCGGCAGGGCTTATTGCGCGCGGCCTGCTCGCCGACCCGATGCCTTACTGCCATATCGTAACTACCACTACGCACAAAACCCTGCGCGGGCCCCGCGGCGGGATGATATTATTAGGCAAAGATTTTGAAAATCCATGGGGCCTGAAAACGCCGAAGGGGGAGATAAAAATGATGTCGTCGCTGCTGGATATGGGTGTTTTCCCAGGAACGCAGGGCGGCCCATTGGAGCACATTATTGCGGCGAAAGCAATTGCCTTTGGCGAAGCGCTGACCGAAGAGTATATTAAGTACATCCTCCAGGTTAAGCTGAACGCGGCAGCCATGGCCAAAGCCTTTACTGAACGTAGTTATGAGATCATTTCGGGCGGCACGGATAACCATTTAATGCTGATAGATCTCCGCAATAAAAATATTACCGGCAAAGCGGCCGAAAATGCATTGGTTTCGGCGGACATCACGGTAAACAAAAATATGGTGCCGTTTGACGATAAATCGCCATTTGTTACTTCGGGCATCCGGGTTGGAACAGCTGCCATTAGTACACGCGGATTGAAGGAAAAGCACATGGAAGAGGTGGTCGAGCTCATAGACGATGTGATCAGCGACCCTGAAAACGAACATACTATTAAGCGGGTGAAAAAGAAAGTGCATAAACTCATGGAGGACCACCCGTTGTACGCATAATAAATTAAGCAATTAACCTGCTTTTTTTAGAACCTTTCGGAAGCCGTTAACGTTAAACAGAATAGATTAACTCATAAACTATTTTGGAAACAGATCTCAAGATTAATGTGCTCATCGTCGACGATAACAATATCAACAGGTTATTGATCAATAAAGTGTTAACCAGGTGGGGAGCGAGCACCGATTTCGCTGAAAACGGGCTGCAAGCTGTTGAGAAAATCACAAGCAACCGCAATTACGATGCTGTTTTGATGGATGTTTATATGCCCGAAATGGGCGGCATCGAAGCCACCCAGGTTATCAGAGCTAAAAGCGACCCCTATTTTAAACAACTCCCCATCATTGCTTTAACCGCTTCCATGCTGAGCACCGAAAGGGTGCAGATTGAAGAATCGGGCATGAACGATTTTATACTGAAGCCCTTCGATCCCTCAAACTTATTCGATAAGCTGAGCGCTTACCAAAAAGTACGCGAAGAGGTTAGATCGTAAAATTAAGCCGGAGGTTTTAAGCCCAAAGCCGGAAGTCAGATTTCTATTCTTTACAAAATCGAACACCCGACATAAAACATCCGAAATCGACATTCGAAATTCAACTTCCGACTTCCACATTAAAATAATTCCGCAATCGGCATTCCGACTTCCGCATTAAAAACATCCGAAATCGAACATCCTACATCCGAAATCAGTCTCACTCCGCATACGCAATAGTCGCAATACTCAATTTCACCCCTTCTATTTGCAAAAGCTGAATTCCGCACGCTTCCAGCGTTGAGCCCGTGGTGATCACATCGTCCACCAGCAGTACATGCTTCCCCTTTAAATTTTCCGGAAATTTGATCTTAAAAATCTCCTGCATATTGTTAAACCGCTCGAACCGCGATTTGTGGGTTTGAGTTTCGGTCGCAGCCACCCGCACCAGGTTGTCTTCATCTACCGCTGCATTCAGGGTTTTGGCTAAACCATAAGCAAAATGGGCGCTTTGGTTATACCCTCTCTCCCTCAGCCGTTTTTTATGCAGCGGGACGGGGATGATAACATCGACGGTTTTGAATACATCATTTCTTATCAGCTCACTTCCTGCCATTTCCCCGGCCAGGTTCCCTAATTCTTTTATCCCCTTATATTTAAGGTGATGCATAAGGTTTTGCACCTTCCCGCCTTTGGCGAAATAAAAAAGTGCATAAGCGCTCTGCAGTTCTATCTTTCCCCAAAACTGCTGCGCTACGATATTATCGGCCTGTAAATGAAAGCCGGTGCGCGGTAGCGTGAGCCTGCATTTAGTGCAGATCAAATGCTCATTTGCCACCAAGCTTTGGCCGCAGGCCGTGCAAAGCTGCGGAAACAAAAGTGATACAAAATCGGCCAGGTAGCTTTCCCGCAGTTTCATGTGATGAAGATAGGATAGAATTTTCGAAAAAAGGCAGTTTTTTTACGACAGAGATGCTTGAGATGCATGTGCACATCTGCCTCCGGCTATGAACTATGAACTATGAACCCTCTCATATCTCACATCCGCAAATCCGCACCTCCGGCTATGAACTATGATCTATGAACTATGAGCCCTCCCACATCCGCACATCTGCATATCCGCACATCAAACTACAGCCTTCTCCTTAATAGCCAGCTGTCCGCAAGCGGCGTCGATATCCCTGCCGCGGCTGCGGCGGATATTCACGGTGATGCCCTGGTTGCGCAGGTAATCGGCAAATATTTCGATCTTATCTTCGCCGGCGTTGATAAAGTTGGCGAATGAAATAGGGTTGTATTCAATGATGTTCACTTTGCATGGCAAATGCCGGCAAAAGCGGGCAAGTTCCGCGGCGTCCTGCACGGTATCGTTAAATCCGTCAAAAACAATGTATTCGTAGGTAACAGGATTTTTTGTCTTCGCAAAATAATATTTCAAGGCCTCGGCAAGCGCTTTCAACGAATTTTGTTCGTTAATGGGCATTATCGTGTTCCGTTTTTCGTCATTAGCCGCGTGCAATGAAAGGGCAACGTTGAATTTTACCTGATCGTCGCCCAGCTTTTTGATCATTTTGGCTATCCCTGCCGTCGACAAAGTTATTCTTTTGGCAGCCATATTTAACCCGTCTTCCGACGTGATCTTGTCGACAGACTCCAGCACGTTTTTATAGTTGAGCAAGGGTTCGCCCATGCCCATGTAAACAATGTTCGACAAAGGCAGCCCATAATTTTCTTTAGCCTGGCGGTCTATCAATACCACCTGGTCGTAAATCTCGTCGGGATTCAGGTTGCGTTTTCGCTCCATATACCCGGTAGCGCAAAACTTACAGGTTAAGCTGCAGCCTACCTGCGAGGATACGCAGGCGGTCATTCTACCGGGTGTTGGAATTAAAACGCCCTCAATTAAGTGATTATCGAATAAAATAAAAGAATTTTTTATAGTTTTATCCGCGCTATATTGCGAATTGTGAATTTTAACATTATTTATGGTGAAGTTCTTATTAAGTTTTATGCGAAGTTCTTTTGAAATATTACCCATCTCGTCGAAAGAAAAGCATGATTTCTTCCACAGCCATTCGTAGACCTGTTTTGCCCTAAAGGATTTTTCCCCGTCGAAAACGCGGGAAAAGTGTTCGGTAAGGGCTTCAAGGCTAAGGCTTCGGATGTCTATTTTGTCTTTTGCAATATTCACGTTGCAAAGGTACGATTTTTAAAAAACTATGTTTTAGCACATTTTGTTTTTACATTTAAAAACTATAACTTTAAGTTAAGGTTTTTAAGGTTTGGGTCGGTGTGTTTAGAACCTAACGAGATTGTCATTATTGTTCAAATGAAGATTTTTAGAGCCGATTACGTTTTTCCTGTTAGTGCCGATCCAATAAAGAATGGAGTTGTTACCGTAGATGATGCTGGTAAGATTATCAGCGTATCCGATCAACACACCATTGCTGAAAACAATCAGACTGAATACTTCACTGGCATTATTTGTCCCGGTTTCGTCAATACGCACTGCCATCTTGAGCTTTCGCACCTAAAAGGCAAACTACAACAGCATACCGGTTTAGTTAATTTTATCATCGACCTGCAAAAGATCAGGGCAGCGGATCCGGGTATCATTTTGGAAGCGGCCTATAAAGCTGATGAGGACATGTACCAAAACGGGATCGTCGCGGTCGGCGATATCTCCAATACCAATGCCAGCATAGGTGTTAAAATGGTCAGCAAGCTGTATTACCATAGTTTTATCGAAGCTTTTGGGTTCCTACCGGCGCGGGCCCGGGAAACGTTTGATAAAACGCTGGATCTTTTAAACGAATTTAAACCCCTTTCCTCCTCTATAACACCACATGCGCCTTATTCAGTGTCCAAAGAGCTGTTCAAGCTTATTAAAAATTATTGCGATACGCACGAAAACCTCATTAGCATTCATAACCAGGAATGCGATGATGAAAACAAATTCTATCGCTACAAGCAGGGTAGCTTTGTGGACCTGTATAAGACACTGGGCATTGATATAGCCCATTTCAGGCCGCTGGCGCGAAACTCCATACAGTCGGTAATTCCTTTGCTGAGCAACAGGCAGGAGATTTTGATGGTGCACAATACCTGCACCAATTTAAAGGACATCTATTTTATTAAGCGGTTCGACCGGCGGA
>JABDGE010000113.1 GCA_013286235.1 Bacteroidota bacterium | reverse complement strand
CCGCGACCATGAAAAGCTAAAACTCAGGCAACATTATGAAAACCTGCCGAAAATACTTGAAGCCGAGGGCGTCAATCCTAAAATCCCCTGGCTCTTTGATTATAAATTGGACTTCCGCTTTAAGTGACCAAAATAATTAGAGACAATAAAAAAGCTGATAGCTATCGGGACACCGCCTCACACCAAATAATTCCATCCATGTGTGTCCGCTACTTCTCCGTAACGGATGGCATCCAGTGTTTTGAGCACTTTTTGCGAGAACTCTCTTTCTTTCGGATCGATGAGGAAATATTCTTCACCATCATGGCTGATAGAACCTACCGGTGCGATCGTAGCGGCAGTACCTGCGCCAAAAGCGTCGGTAAGCTTGCCGTTTTTTGCGCCTTCCAGTATTTCAGCAACGGAAACACGGCGTTCTTCAACCGGCATGCCCCATTCGCGGGCCAGCGCTAAAACGGTATCGCGGGTTACGCCGTCTAATATGGTATCGCGGGTCGAAGGCGTGATGAGCGTGCCATCCAGTACAAACATCACGTTCGCGGCGCCCATTTCCTCTACGTATTTATGCTCTTTGGCATCGGTCCATATCATTTGGTCAAAGCCTTCTTTGGCAGCCTGGCGCGACGCAAGCATCGCCCCGCCGTAATTCCCGGCGGCTTTGGCATAACCCATGCCACCTTCGGCAGCCCTTGTAAAATTGGTTTCCACCTTCACCCGTAATATCTTTGAAAAATAGGGGCCAACAGGGCCTGTCATTACGATGTATTTATAGGTGGCCGATGGCTGTACGCCTAAAAACGGGTCGGTGGCAAACATTACCGGGCGGATATACAAGGCATGGTGGGCCTTTGAAGGGATCCACTCGCGGTCGATATCCACTACAGCGGCAATACTTTGGACGAATATTTCTTCTGGAAGCTCCGGCATGCACAGGCGTTCGGCCGATTTGTTAAAACGGATGGCGTTTTTATCGGGGCGGAAAACCGAAACCTGCCCATCGGCATGTTTGTAAGCCTTCAGTCCTTCAAAAAAAAGCCTGGCCGTAGTGCAAGGCGGAAATAGCCGGGCTGAATGACATTTCGCCATAAGGGACAATCTCAAAATCTTTCCATTCACCGTCCGCATAGTCGGCCACAAACATGTGGTCCGAAAAAGTACGGCCGAAAGGTAAATTAGTAAAATCCGTTTCGTGTAAACGGGAATGCTTGCTTTTGGTGATCTTGATGTCCAGCGTCTCAGTCATGGCCCTTTGTGTTTAATTCTGAAAATGGCAAGTTACGGATTTTTTTAGTTCGACTTTCACGCGGTGTGGCAAAAGCGCGCTTTTTTTGCAAAATGGACGGTTTTTTTACAAAAGGGATATATTCCGGGTGATTAATTACCGCGCAACCTTAAACGATAATACAACAATGATAAAACCGAAATTGCTTAAATATTTCGTGGTTCTAATTCCCCACGATAATCTCCTCCACCCATCCTTTCCCCCAATTTGCAACTTCCTCGTCCGACCACAGACTTGGATAAAAGATCCTTTTTTGAAATCTCGGCGGCAAATATTTTTGCCAGTTGGTACCGCCCGTTGCCTTTATTTCTTCAGGTTCGCGGTTAAGGTAACGTACCGCCGATTTGTAGTGTACCAATGGCCAGTTCACATTTACATTCACATCCAGTTTCTTCAGTTCTGTCTCCAGTTCAGTGGTTGCTTCTCCTTTTTGTTTAAGCACTTGGTAAAGCGCATTAAAATTCGAGGCGATATTGCTTTTACCCAGTTCGATAAAAGTTTTGGCGTACTTTTTTTCGAATTGCTTTAGGGTGAGCGTTTTTTTACCGGTGGATAATTCCGTGGCGCCGTATTTCCAGTACAGGTATTCAAATTGATATTCAATGGCTGCGTTTTTCAGCTCCTCCCTTTTATCGCTGATCACCAGCCGGATAAAATCGGTAGCGAAGATCTCTATCATCCGGTACTGCCCCGATTGAAAGCCACTCGCCGGCAACAGCGACATCCGGAACTTGAGAAACTGCTCCTTTTCCATGCCGTCAACCATGATCTCGAACGACTTGGTCAGCGCCTCAAAATACCGGTTGATGCGCCGGATACGCGCAGCAAAAAAATCGGTGGACAGCGGTTGTTGATCAGTGATCTGCCTGCACTCATGCAGCGCCAGCTTAAAATAAAGCTCGGTTATTTGGTGATAAATGATAAATATCTCCTCGTCGGGAAATGGTGTTTTGGGGCTTTGCAGGCTAAGGAGGGTATCCAGGTGGATATAATCCCAATAGGTCAGGAAATCGGCATGGAGCAAGCCGTCAAGATACGAAACCATATCCTGGCCCATTGCCTCGTATTTTTCCTGCAAGCGGGCCAGCCGTTCTTCAATTTCAGGAGAGAAATTCATCGGGTAAAGGTAGCAAGATTTAGGTTTCGATTGGCAGTGGCTGCGATCGGTATTTAACCACTAACGTTTATCGTCCGCAGGTATTAAAGCTTGCAACAAGTCCTGGCGCCAGGCTTTAGCGGCAAGGTCGTAGATGCTGAAGCCTACTGCGAAATTAAAAACGCCCCATGAAAAACCGTGCAGCTCTGCCTGTTGTCTTATCCAGCTAAAGTATCGCGCTTTGGAAACCGTGTCTGCACGATTCCCCGCACCGAATTCGCCTAAAAACACTGGCCGTTTATTTTTTTTCGCCCAATCCGAAACGATATCCATAGCGTGGGTGATATCATTCTTTTCCTGTTCATTTCCCATCCATGTGGTGCCGATCCACTCGCGCGGCTTGCCCATAGGGAACCAATCTTCCCCTTGCATGGTGAAATGTATGGGGTTATAATAATGAATGGTGAGGATCAGGTAATCGTCCGCAGGCAATTGCAGGTCGTTCAACTTAAGCATCGAGTTATAAAACGCAGGCCCGGCAATAACCGCCCGGCTGGGGTTTGTTTCCCTGATGATAGCCAGTGCATCCTTAAAATAATCGTTCCAAACGGCATTGAGCTGGCCACTTGGTTCAGCCATCACTTCAAACATAACCTGTTGCGGTTCATCCCGGTAATGTGCCGACAATTGCTTCCAAAGGCTCAAAAATCTTTCGCGGTAAACCGCAGGCTCCTTCATCAGCTGCGCATCCAGGTGGTTATCGAGTATGATCGCGAGGTGGTTTTTTAATGCCTTTTTTATTGCCCAGTCTATCCTGGCTAAAAATTGCGGATCAATGGTAAATGGAGCGTCGGCGTTCATCCTCGTAACCCATTGAATAGGTAAACGGACGGCGGTAAAGCCCGCATCTTTGATCAATTTAAAATCGCTTGCCTGTAGTGTATGCCCCCAGGCCCCTTCTTTTGGGGCATCAAACGTAAAGGCGATGTTTATCGTCCTGGCCAGATAACCGTTTACCGTATAAATATCTACTGTTTTTGGCCTGCTTTTATCCATGGAATAAATAGGATAAACCGGAAAAATGAGTATTAAAGTGATCAGCAAAAGTTTCCGGCAACGATGGTACATAATGCAAAGATAACAACCAATCTATATGAGCAAAGGCGCATTCAGTGAAAGCCCCAATCAATACAAAAAAAAGGCGGACAAACTGTAAATGATTAAAATTAGAACATCACCCAACGTTTCCCCTTCGCCTTCCGATGATGCATTAAAACGGTTTATTACCTCCAAAAATCAAGAATATGAAAAAGCGATTATTAAAAATCACCTTGCTTCTGACTGTATTTGCAGCTATGGCGTCCTGCAACAAGTATGGCCAGCTTTCGGGGCAATCCGGAAACCTGGTTGCCTCATCCTACAAAGTAGCAATCAGTCAACCCGATTCCCTGCTGCTCACTACGGGCAAGTCGACGGATTCCGTAACCTGGCGCGTTATGCCTACCGGATTTGATTCGTTAGTTACCAAAAACAACGCAGCCCTTGTCTTTTTCAAAAAGGCCGGCACTTATTCAGTAAAAGCCGTTGATAAAATTTCAGGGGCCGGCACGGTTTCGATCTCAGTATCGGATTCGGTCTATCACCCAACAATCCAATATGTCTTCACACCCCTCACCGGCGACCAAATCACGCTTGTGCCGCATTATGTGGCAAGCGGCGATTCAACGTATATTTCTTTTGTCGCGCAAACCAAAAACTATTATTGCTCAACCGGTATACTACAACTTACAGACAGCCTCAAAAACAACCAGTACTTTATTAATTTTATCCGGGTGTGGCAACAAAGCCCGTGCACAATCGGCGAAACGCCGGTAGCCGCAGTGATCAACTTCACCACAAATCAGCCCGCACCTTTGCCTGCGGGTACGTTCACCTTGTCGGTTACCTTGAACGGAACGACGTATACCGGCAGCATCCAGGTTACCGCAACGACTATCAGTTTCAATTGGACGTACACATCAGGCGTTTTAATTTCACCCACGCAAATATCCCGGTGATAAAAGAACAGTTGGGTTAGTTGGGTAAAAATATTTTCATTTTTACCCAACGTTTCGATTCGGGTTTGCGTAGAGGATTTTTTGAGTAACCCCGGGTGGACAGATATTGAATGGCCTTTTCCAAAAAACAGGTTTTACGCCTTGCAAAAGCATGTGTAAATAACGACCGCACAGCCCAGGAGACTTTGTACAAGTTTTACCATGGGGATATGATGCGTGTTTGCCTGAGTTACCTCCCCGACAAAGAATTGGCCAAAGAAGCGTTTAACATGGGGTTTTTGAAGGTGTTTCAGTCGATAGGTTCTTTTGATCCGGATAAGGGCGAACTGGGTGGCTGGATACGGCGGATCATGATCAACACCGCTATCGACTTGCTGCGAAGCGAACTGAAGTTTGACCCTGTTCAGATCAGCACCATCGAAGAAAACGAAATGTTTATTTCGCCGCAGGTTTTGGAGAAACTGTATGCCGAAGACATCATCAGGGCGATCCGGAGACTTCCCCTTGCTACGCAGGCGGTTTTCAACCTGGCCCTTTTCGACGGCTTTTCGCACCAGGAGATCAGCGCCCAATTGTGTATAAGTGAAGGTACTTCCAGGTGGCATCTCTCCGAAGGCAGGAGACAGCTCAGGCAGCTGCTCGAACCCCTTTCTTCGAACGCAAAAAAGGAAAGGAGGACTAAGCCGGAATGAAGAACCATGTAAAATATTCGGAATTGTGGTCTAAAAAGCGGGCTGAACTGCCGGTTAATGCCGATGTGCAGGCAGACTGGCCCGGGATGCAATCCCTTTTAGACCAGCATTTGCCTGTCTCACCAGGTGCTGCTGTCAAAAAACCGCCTTTCAAAGGATTTGAGTTTCTGCCAACGTTGTTGGTTGCATTATCCGCCGCGGCGATGATCTATTTGGCTTCGCAGTTTTATACCCACGAAAAACACAGGCACACAGCAAAACACGCGCTGAAACCGGGTAGACTATCCAATGATTCCAACCAGGAAGCGCTAACCGTTTCGCCAGGGGGCCCGGGTAATAAGGATAGCGCCGCAGCTGCAAACAAGCCCGGAGCAAAGTCCGATAGTGCCGCCGTTAAAAGTCCATCAGGCCGAAATTCGCCGGTCTCGCTGAAAGATCAAAGCCGGCCTGGCGCCGACAGCCTGGCGCTTGTTAACGGCCGTCCGCAGGCAACCGGCGATAAAAGTGCAGGTCGGTATGCAAACAAGTTCAAGGGTAGTTCTGCGGGTTCCTTCACCCTGATCCATGGCGCCGGCCCAAATTCGAATAACAGCGGCGGAAACAAAAAGCGTTGGACCGGCAAACCAAAACTCGCCAGCCTGAACCGTGGCGTGGCTACGCCCGGCAACGGGCCAGGGGCTTCCAGCGGATCGCACCTGGAACCTGCTAAAGTCAGCGACCAGTCTGCGGGCCTGCCGGTTTTGGCAGCAACAACGCCGGCCTTCGGCCTGGATGCCGATTATCTGCGGACCTTCGCGCCACCGCAAAATTTACTTTTGGCGACGGGCTATACACTATCACCAGGTTCAGACAAACCGGGAAAAAGCAAAAACACCAAACCGCAAAAGCCATCAACGCTGGATTTGGGGGCTGTTTATCGGTGTAAATACATCCGGCAGCTTCACGCCGAAAAACCAGAATGCCAATTTTTACGGCAGCTCGCCCGTCGATTTTTACCCCGGCTTGTTTGCTTCTTTTAAACTCAATGACAGCTGGGCATTGAACGCTCAGGCCCGACTGTTCAGCCCGCAGACGGTAAGCACCACTTATACCCATGCCAATCAAAGCAATGTTGATTCCAACCAGGTGCTCAGCATTACGGCGACCCGAAAAATTTATTCGGTAAACATTCCGCTCTCGGTAGTTTACAAGCCAGGCAGCAACATTTTCCTTAAAGCCGGGCCGGTGATCAGCTTTCCGGTAAAGCAGATCGGTACCAACAGCCTGTTGCAACCGGCGGCCATTAAAACTGACAGTGCATATTATGCAAAAGTCACCTCTATTTTGAACACGACCAATTATGAGCGTGGAGTAAACTTTGGGATTTCAGTCGGCATCGGTACGAAATTTAAGCGTTGGATATTTGATGCAACCTGGCTCAACAGCATCAGCGGCTACCGCGTCTCCTCCGGTTTGGGAAGCAGCAAAACCAACAGTGGCACCCTGCAAATAGGCATCGGCTTTCAACTCGACAAGGTTAAGCCTTAAGTGTGGGCTAAAAAGCAACATTTTCGAAACTCAAGCCATATTTGCCAAAGGTGGGTATGAGCCATCAAGATCCGGCCTTCGACTGTCCATTCTTCTCATTCCGCAATCGACTCCCGATGGCTACCGGGGGAGTGCATGATGAGCGGTGAATAGTGGCGTGGTAAGTTAAGCAAGAATAATTACGGGGTTTAAAATCAGTAACCCCACTCAATTTAATCACTTAGCGCATCTGCATCCCGCACGTGCGGGACAAATCAGCGCGTCTATGTCATTTAGTTAAGAACATTATTCACGCCTCGCCCTAAATCCCTCTCCAAGAGAGAGGGATTTAGCTGCAGCTCAAAAGGATAAAGTGTTCTTTTTACTGATGTATTTTGCTTGCCTAAACGACATCGACTTGCAAATCCGTACACCTGAACATCAAGACGAAACTATTTCCTAAATACAAGATCGATGTAGGCCACCCTCCCGAGCTTCTTTTTTTTGCGGACGAGGTCCCAAGCGCTAAGACCTCCATTAAACTGGTAATAACGGATGAAGTAAGTACGTCCCTTAACAAATGCCGTATCAGGCGTAAATACCACAACGCTGTCTTTTACCCGGTAAACACCGTGCTGAACAGGTTGGAAATCTTTCATATCTGTATCAGCCGGCATCCGGAAAACGGGGATGAGGTTCTCCCAAACGTTCTGAACCGTATCCCGGCTTATTTCGCCCATGATAGATGGATCTATGCCGGTTAATGCAACTGACTTCCCGCTATCAACCAACCGGATGTGAACTGCCGGCATTTTGGACTGCCGGGAACAAGCAGACCAAAAGACCAGCAACACCCATATTGTCTTTTTCATCATTAAACAATCAACTAAGCTGATAAATATACCACATCAGGACAATCAAAATCAGAAACTAAAATATTTTTAACATAATATTTGTTTCGTACGAAAATTTTCCTACCTTTGATTCGTGATGAATATGAACGATCAAAATAAACAATTGGAGCCCACTAAATCGGAGTTGGAAATACTGCAGGTTTTGTGGGAAAACGGCCCGTCGACTGTGCGCGAAGTAAACAATGAGCTATCGAAGCAAAAGGATGTAAACTATACTACCACCCTAAAGCTGATGCAGATCATGGCCGACAAGGGCATACTCGCCCGGGACGAAAGCCAAATGAAACACATCTATCGCGTTGCCGAAGACGAGCAAAAAACAAAGGACCACCTGCTGGAAAAATTTGTGGACTCGATGTACAAAGGTTCGGCAAGCAAGCTGGTGATGCAGTTGCTGGGCAACAAAAACACATCAAAAGAAGACCTGCGAGCGATAAAAGAAATGCTGAATAAACTGGAGAAAGGTGAGTGGTGAATGGTTGAGTGGTGAAAGGTATCCGCCGCCGCTACCTCCTTCGCTGAAGCTTCGGCGATTAAAAAAAGCTATGGCGGACGAAGAAGGTGAAAAGTAAAGGATAAAATAGATTAATTTTTGTATAAAACGGACAAATTATGGAAGCAAATACATTCCTGAGCGATCATATCATAAAAGCATTGTGCAATACTTTGCTGCACTCCTTGTGGCAGGGAATCTTACTTGCCATAGTAGCAGGCGCTATCATCATTTTTACAAAAAAGGGAAGCGCTGCATATAGGTATAACCTGCTGGTATGCGCGCTGGCTTTATTTGCAGGCAGCGTGCTGTTTACTTTTATGTGGCAACTGCGCCAGCCGCAACTGCTCCACAATACAATAGCTTACCTGGCTAATACCACTGCGGCTGCACCTGTAGCTTATCCGGTTAACACTACAGCAACTAAGCCAGCTGCTATACAAATAGCTACGCCTGTTGCCCCGCAAAGTGCTAAAGAGACCGTGACCGAAACTGTGATCAACTATTTTAACAACCATTATAATGTCATCGTTTTAATATGGTTTTTAATTATCTGCGCTAAAAGTGTGCAGATGGCGGTGGGACTGCATAGCGTATTCCATTTAAAGCGGACAAAAGTTTTTAAGGTTGGTAAAGATTGGGAGAACAGGCTTTTAAAACTGGCAGCGCAACTCCATATCAAACAGGCCATCGGATTAATGGAATCGGGCATTGCAAAGGTGCCGTTGGTAATAGGCCATTTGAAACCGGTGATATTGATCCCGGTAGGGCTAATCAATTCATTGACTGCCGATGAGGTCGAAGCAATTTTAGTGCACGAGCTGGCGCATATCCGCCGCAGGGATTACCTGGTAAACCTGCTGCAAAGCTTTATGGAGATCGTTTTCTTTTTCAACCCGGCGGTTTTATGGATATCGCAGCTCATCAAAACCGAAAGGGAAAACTGCTGCGACGATATAGCGCTTGCGCAAACCAATAGCAAGGTAAATTACATTAACGCGCTGGTGAACTGCGAGGAGCATCAAGCTACGGGAGCGGCTTTTGCCATGGCATTTCCGGGCGGTAAGCATACGCTGCTTCACCGGGTAAAGCGCATGGCCAGTAACCGTAACCAGTCGCTTAATATGTTTGAAAAAACCGTGCTGGCGGTTTGCCTGGTGGCGTTCGGTTTGGGTGTATCGGCATTCGCTGCCCGTAAGGATATTAAGAAAGCTATGAAATCCATCGCTGCAGTAATTCATCACGAAGCTGCAGCACTGAATCCCAAAACAGTTCAAAACGACACCACAAAAAAGAAGCAGCCTGCGCCGGCAAATGACCTAACCGCGCTGCAGAACCGGGTGCAACAGCTTAGCCACGACACATCCAAAACCACAGGCAGCCCGGCGCTGGATGCACTGGTCCATAACGTCGATAGTTTGAAAAAAGAAAACAGCCAGGCATCAGACCAGGGCGGAAATCCATTTAAAGACGGTTTCGGCATCCGCGATACCACCTGGAAAACCCGGAACAAAACGGCAGCTAAATCAATGCATGACATTGGTATGGAGCTTTACCGCGAACGGCTGTTGACGGATACCGATCATCTGAATATCAGCCTGAATGAGCGGGAATTGATAGTCAACGGCGTGAGAATGCCCGAAGATGTACATGCAAGGATATACGCGCAATTCGGCAGGAAGCGTGAAAGTAATAATTACAGCGCCCATTATGGTTATAACTATGTCCCGTCAGATGGTCCTGAGCCTACGGGGCCCATCATCCCAGATTTTGGCGATACACTGGTTAAATATGGCGTTATAAGAGATAAGCGCCACATTCACGCAGTATTTAACAGCCAGGGGCTGATCATCAATGGGGTAAAGCAGCCGGACGACGTGTTCCGGATGCTGTTCAAAAAATATGGCGAAAACACAAATATTACTTACACCAACAATGGCTTGCCGGATACGCATATGGAGCAACAGGCGTATTGGGCCGAACAGCAAAGGAAGATCATAGACGAAATGCAGCGGGAGGGCTTTATAAACAACCGGAAGGACCTTTCGTTTACGCTAACTACCAAAACATTTGTGATAAACGGGTTGGTGCAACCCGATGAGGTATTTGAAAGATACCGCCAGGAATATGTACCGGCCAATGCAGGCGATAACTGGAACTGGAATTACCACAACACCCCGGGAAATTATTCGCCGTACGGAAACAGGTACCGCAATTCGGGAGCATACTACCAGGCACAAGGCGAAGAGCGCCGGCGATTGGATGCCGAAAGGGATAAAAAACTTGTTGCCGACCTGCTGCAGGACGGTTTGATAACTGATCCGAATAATGTGTCCTTCAAATTAACCGACAAAAAACTTACCATAAACGGCAAAAAGCAAAGCGCCGATATTTACCAAAAGTATAAGGATAAGTACCTGCCTGATAATAACGGCACCAATTGGAGCTGGACCTATCAGAACCACCAGTAATTAAAATTTCAGATAAAAATAACAGCGCTCTGCACAGGGCATGGCATCGCTGCGCCTGATATTAAACGCTAATCGAATCATAAGGTGAACAAAAAAATAACGGCTTTTTTAGCCGCATGGCTGCTTATTGCCGCAACTTTTGCACAGGCCCAAACCAGATTGTCGCTGAAAGGCAAAATAACTGCACCCGATGGAAAACCGCTTGACGGTGCTACCGTCTACCTCAACCGCGCTGCAGACTCGGCATTGGTAAAGGCTTCCCTGACTGAACAGGGCGGCAATTTTGTTTTCGCTGGAATCAAGGCCGCTGATTACCGGCTTGTGGTAAGCACTGTCGGCTACAAAATTTATAAAAGCGGGTTGATCAAATTGCAAAAAGATTCGATTTTGCAGCCAATCATCCTGCAACCAAGTGAAACCAGCCTGAAGGAAGTGGCCATAACCGCAAAAAAGCCGCCGGTTGAACAGCTGATCGACCGCACGGTGGTCAACGTAAGCTCTTTACCCGGAAATGCCGGCACAACGCTGTTGGATTTGCTGGCAAAAGCGCCGGGCGTAAGCGTTGATGACAATACCATCACGCTGCAAGGCAAAAGCAGCGTGATGATTTATATTGACGATAAGCCAACTTACCTTTCGGGGGACGATCTAGCGAATTACCTAAGCGCGTTGCCGTCATCCGGTATCGACAGAATTGAACTGATGACCAACCCGCCCGCCAGGTATTACGCGGCCGGCTCGGGCGGGGTCATTAACATCCGCACCAAACGCACCAAAGAAACCGGCTTTAACGGCAACCTGAATTTGAATTATATACAAGGCGAATATACCCGGACCAACAACAGCCTTAACCTTAATTACCGGCAAAACAAGCTGAACGTATCGGCCAACGTCGGCTACACCCTGAATAACAATTATAACGCCATCAACCTAAACCGTTATTTTGACCCTGCGGTAATTACGGATATTGCCCCCGATTTCACCCAAACATCGTTCATCAAACGCCATTCCGAAAACTATAGCGGCAGGGTAAATATAGATTATTACGCCACCGATAAAACAACCTTTGGCGCAGCCTTTACCGGCCTGTTTACGCGAGGCGACAACCATACCGCCAACACGAGTCTGCTGAGCAGCACACAGGGCCAGTTAGACTCAACCATCGTGGCCAATAACGTAGATAACCGGCAGTTTAAAAATGGCAGCATCAACCTGAATTACCGGCACGATTATGATAAAAAAGGGAGTGAGTTAACCGCAGACCTGGACTACGTGACCTATCACACACAGCTCGACCAAACTTTTGCCAATAGCAGCTATTATCCGGATGGCGCGTTATATGACTATGACCTGGTTACGGGCAACCTGCCCTCAAATCTTAACATCTTTTCGGCGCGGACCGATTATAACCGTGTTCTTGCCGGCGGTCTGCAGCTTAGCGCGGGGTTGAAAAGCAGCTACACCAAAACGGACAACCTCGCCGATTACTTCGAT
>JABDGE010000112.1 GCA_013286235.1 Bacteroidota bacterium | reverse complement strand
TTATGACGAAATATGATCAGAAGGTTGAGGAAGAATGCAAAATACGCGGCGTAAGCTACGAGGTGATCGCGGATGCGAAGGTTAACGAGATCATCACCGAGGTAAGCGACCCATCCGTGAATATGGACGTGGTTAAGCTCGAAAAAGCGCCGAACATCGCTGTGTATTCGCCAAAAAATAAATTGCCCTGGGACGATGCTGTTACGCTGGTTTTGAAGTATGCCGAAATACCCTATGAAGTGGTATATGACGAAGAAGTGATCAGGGGCGACCTGCCCAAATACGATTGGCTGCACCTGCACCATGAGGATTTCACCGGGCAGTATAGTAAATTCTATGGCGCATTCCGTTTTGCCGATTGGTACAACGAGGATGTGAAAATACAAGAGGCGATGGCCCAAAAGCTAGGCTTCAAAAAGGTATCGCAGATGAAGCTGGCAGTGGCCGAAAAGATACGGGAGTTTTGCGCCGGAGGAGGCTTCCTGTTTGCGATGTGCTCCGGCACGGATACGCTTGATATAGCATTAGCCGCAGCCAATACCGACATCTGTGGGCAGATGTTTGACGGCGACGCAGCGGACCCGGATGCACAGTCGAAACTGGATTTTAGCCAGACGTTCGCCTTTCAGAATTTTACGCTCGATATGAACCCCATGTCGCACCAGTTCAGCAACATCGATGTCACCTCAACCCGGCAGGTGGATCGTACGAGGGATTTTTTCACCTTATTTGATTTCTCGGCAAAATGGGATGTCGTCCCCAGTATGCTTACCCAGGACCATGAGAAAGTGATCAAAGGCTTTATGGGACTGACGACCGCCTTCAACGAAAAAATGCTAAAACCCGGCATTACCATTATGGGCGAAATGAAAAGCAATAACGAAGCGAGGTATATCCACGGCGAATACGGCAAGGGACAATGGACCTTCTACGGAGGCCATGACCCGGAAGACTACCAGCATATTGTCGGCGACCCTCCTACCGATCTTAAGCTTCACCCCAACTCGCCCGGTTACCGGCTGATATTAAATAACGTATTGTTCCCGGCCGCGAGGAAGAAGAAACAGAAGACGTAAGGTGAAAGAATCAAGAACCAAGAACCAAGAGCCAAGAAGAAGAGGTAAAAGGTGAAAGGCAAAAAGATTGAGTTTGGGCCTACGACTAAAGACCTTTGAATTGCCACTACGTTCCAGTGTTCAATCCTGCGTGTGGCCCCGTTTACCTGGATATGAAATACCTTTTAGCGCTATTTTTAACACTTTCTGTGTTTGCTGCGAAGGCCGCATTCATCCTGATACCGATGGATGATGTGCAGAAGGATCATTTGAAATCGTATGGAATAGCTTTTTGGGTGCTGAAGAACGGCGAAACAGTGGATTGGCTGCTCAATTACCGCGGCGGCAGCTTTATGACCCAGTATGTAAAAAAAACCGAGGACGAGTGCAAAATACGCGGCATAAGCTACGAGGTAATAGCCGATGCTAAAGCCAATGAGATCATCACCGAAATAAGCGACCCCTCCGTTAACATGGATGTGGTAAAGCTGGAGAAAGCGCCGAAAATTGCCGTCTATGCACCAAAGGAAAGATTTGTTGATAATGACGATGCCGTTATATTGGTGCTGCAATACGCCGAAATCCCTTTTGACATTATTTATGATTCTGAAATATTAAAAGGCGACCTGTCGAAATACGACTGGCTGCACCTGCACCACGAGGATTTTACAGGACAGTATAGCAAAAGCTACCGGCGCATTAAAGACCAGCCCATTTTCATCGAAGACAAAAAGGCGCAGGAGGCCACCGCGCATAGTTTCGGCTATCAAAAGGTATCACAAATGAAGCTGGCAGTTGCGCGGCGTATCCGCGATTATTGCGCAGGCGGCGGGTTCTTGTTTGCGATGTGCTCCGGCGCGGATAGCTTCGATATAGCCCTGGCGGCATGCAATACTGATATATGCGGAGCTGTTTATGACGGGGACCCGGCCGATCCGATGGCGCAATCCAAATTGGATTTTGGGCAGACCCTTGCCTTCCAAAATTTTACTGTAAACACAAACCCGTACTCCCATGTCTTCAGCGATATAGACGTTACACATACCCGGCATATCCGGCGGGAGGACGACTTCTTTACGCTATTTGATTTTTCGGCAAAATGGGATGTTGTGCCCTGCATGCTTACCCAGGATCATGACCGCGTAATTAAAGGGTTCAAGGGGCTCGCCACGGCTTTTAATATCAGCAAGCTAAAGCCCGACGTAACCATCCTCGGCGAATTAAAAAGCGCGGGTGAGGCACATTATATTCATGGCGAATATGGCAAAGGCCAATGGACATTTTACGGCGGCCACGACCCCGAGGATTATGCGCACAACAGCGGTGAGCCGCCCACCGATCTCTCGCTGCATCCCAACTCGCCGGGCTACCGGCTCATCCTGAATAATGTGCTCTTTCCGGCTGCAAGAAGGAAGAAACAGAAGACATAATTGGGGTGAAAGGTGAAAGAATCAAGAGCCAATCCCGCACGTGCGGGAAAGAGCCAAGAAGAAAAGGTGAAAGGTGAAAAATGGGCTTTAGAACTCGCTGATATCTCGTTTTAGAAAATTACTCCGTGCCGTCTGTGCCTCCTCCGCGGCCTCCGTGGTTAAAACGTCGCTCGAACCCTGGCTCTTAATTGTAAAACAACCAGGATACCCCGAATTTGAGCAGGCGATCGGATTGGGGGTAGCGGTTTACGGTGTAGTAGCCCGGGCTCAATAATCCCTGGTTCACATAATCATACATCACAAAAAAATTGGTATGGAGCAAAGTGCCCTTCAGGAAAACACCGGCGATGGGGTATGAAGAAAATGTCACATTTGCCCCGTTGTAAAACTGGCCCATGCCGGGCGCGTACGAGGGCGCAAGGTATTCGCTGTTATAGCGAACATCAATGCCTATATTGGCATACAGCACCTTAAATGCAAAGGCTTTGTAATACAAACTGCTGTAATTATAAAACTCAGGCGTACGGAGTGTTGACTCATAGTCAGATTTCTGATACACGAGGTAATCATCAAAATGCCATCTGCGCCAGGAAAAGTTTTTGCCCAGGCTGACCTTCAGCATGCTGATATCCGAAGTTATTTGGGTAGGCGTTGCATCGATACCACCCGGTTGCGCCTGGTAGTACAAATAATCGCCAACGAGGTAATACTGCACCTTAAGGTCGAGCTGCAGGGCCTCGTTGATATAATTAAACGAAAGGCAGTTAGTTTTGATGGTACTAAAGCTGTTATGAAAAATAAAATGGTCGGATATCCAGTCTGTTGCAGCCAGGGGCGGTGAGCTGTTTTGCGAATAGCCTTCAAATACGATCTTCCCCGCTTTGCCTCCGCTGGCCAGTGTAAGTTTGCCGTCATACAAAAAATTACCAAAATCGCGCCCAGCGGCAATTTGATTCGCGCTGCCTTCCAGCAGGAGCTTATCGCTGAGGCGGTAGCTTAGCTTCCCGTTCAAAGTAATATCCTGGAAGGAAGTAACCTGCACCTTTAAGGCCTGGTTCACCTTGGCCCCGTACTGATTTAATACCGTATCCGCAACGTACTGGCTATATGACCAGATGTCCTGCGTGAGCCCCACATCGAGCTTGGCTTCATTATTTTTTGCCTTTTGGCTTTTACTCCGGAGGTAAAAACTATACGAGAACGTATTCTGGAAGTGCCGGACAGTGAGCGAATCACGCGCATAATTGGATTCGAAATAATAGTCGGGAAAGACCTGGTAATCGTCCGGGTCATTTTGTATAAAATTGTACTTCCGTGTATCGTACCACATGGTGTAGGATACCCGCTGCGTGGGTAAAATATTTTCATTTCCGGTGCCCTTCTTCGTGCTGTCTATCCTGCCGATGTAATAAAACTGTTTCAGGTAAAAACCGGCTTCCTTCCAGTTTTCGTAAGTGTTCGGCAAGCGCACGAGCTCCGTAGTTTTATCCAGCGAACCCGTTTTAAAGATGGAATCGTTTAATATCGACCCGGTAACCGGAGCCTTCAGATCGTTGTAAATAACGTTGCCCAATAAATTGTATCGTTTATTTTTCGATTCGTACCACACAAAGCCCGCAACGTTCACGTTGCTCACGTTTTGCAGCAAAACGTCGTTACTGCTATAATAGCCCTGCGAGCCCAAAAAATTCAAATTAAGGCCCACGTTTAACCGCGGGTTTATATTTTGGGTGTGAATGGCCTTAAATAATTGCTCTTTCAGGCCGCCTTCCACAAAATACAGGTCGGTAAATGGCACCCTGGCACGGTAATAATTAATATCCTGCGGCCCGAACAGGTAGGCATCCAATTCATGCAACCCCGGATCGAAACCGATCGTTTGCGGCGGCTCAAATAACAGGCTTCGTTCGGGCAGGCCGGTATTGCCCAGGGTTATCTTAGGGTCGTTGGGTTGGAGTACCGGGCTGTAATTTTCAAAGTTTACAATACCCGTGTCAAGGCGCAAAAGCTGGGTACTGTCCTTAAGCAGCCGCTCGTTGGTAACCCTGATAAATTTTGAACTAAAAACCACGGTATCCTTTTTCTTATCTATCTTCCTCCGCAGCGAGTCTAACTGCTGATCAGCAGAAAGAACTTTGGTCGTCCCGGTATCGTTGTAATTGGGCTGTCGCTGTTGCCCCGGGTAATTAGGTACGTTAGGATTATTGGGATAGTTAGGCACCTGCGCAAAGGCAGCCTGCCCAATTGCACACATCAAAAGCAAAATGATATATTTTAACTTTACAGACATCAGGACGCGGAAATCAATTCTTTAAGGATCTTTGTCATTTTAGGCTCTGCTTCGCGGGCTACTTCCAGTATTTCTTCCACCGACACCGGCTGAAGCACTTCGGGAAATCCTTCGTCTGTAAGTACCGATATTGCAAATACGGGCAAGCCCATATGGGCAGCCACGATCACCTCGGGCACGGTACTCATTCCAACTGCATCACCGCCTATTGTACGTAAATATCTGTATTCAGCTTTTGTTTCCAGGTTAGGGCCTGTTACCGCAACATAAACTCCCTTATGGCATATAATATTGTTTGCGTTCGCAATCTTCAATGCTTTCTCTATCAAAATCCGGTTATAGGGCTCGCTCATATCCGGAAAACGGGGTCCAAGTTCATCCTCGTTACGTCCCAGCAAAGGGTTATCTCCCTGCAGGTTGATATGATCGGCTATCACCATCAGTTCCCCCTTCTTAAAATCGGGGTTCAAGGAACCGCTCGCGTTGGAAACGAACAAAGTTTTTATACCCAGCATTTTCATCACCCGTACCGGGAAAGTGATCTGTTTCATGGTATAACCCTCGTAGTAATGCAGGCGGCCCTGCATGGCTACAACTTTTACGCCTGCCAGCGTTCCAAAAATCAGCTTACCCGAATGAAATTCAAGCGTCGAGATGGGGAAATCGGGTATGTTGGCGTACATCAGCTGCTTTTCGATTGTTATCTCGTTAACCAGGCCGCCCAGCCCGGTGCCCAAAATAATTCCCGCTTCAGGCTCAAAATCGCCTATCCGGCTTTTAATGTATGCTGTGGTGTGCTGAATGCTTTCTAACATAATTCGTTATGATCTGGTCAAACTGGGGGCCGCTGTGATTTGTAAATTCAACCTTAATCGGTATCACAAAAACCGGCAGGTCTTCGCCTGTCGGCAATACCTCTTTTAACCATGAACTTTCTAAACGCTGCGCATCCTTTTCTGTTGTGACGATCAGCTTTTTTTGTGACGGGCAGGCTGAAAATTCAGCGGCAAGTTTAGCGATATTTTTTAAGGTAAACCGGTGATGATCGGGATAATTGTGCTGAACGATTTGCGACGTGAAACTCCTTAAATACTGAACGAGGGGTTTTGCATTGGCGATGCCCGTAAGTAAAAACACTACCGTATCCGCATCGATAACCTGCGGCGATGGTGCGCCATTTGGGTGCGCTAACGGCTGGTAGGCAATGGATGTAAAAAACAGGGACTGGTACGGCAAAGGCTGCACCTTTGCAGCGGCGCTGTACTTCTCTTCTTCAGTCAGCGTAACGGGGCATTTGGTTACCACCAAAACCTTGGCCCGCCAGCGCCCGCTGAACGGTTCGCGAAGGTTTCCGGCGGGTAACAGCAAATGGGGCTCGTTAAGGCGGTTATAATCGAACAATAAAATACTCAGCCCCGGTTCAACGGCACGGTGCTGGTAAGCGTCGTCAAGCAATACCACGTCATGGTCCGGCAGCAGCTTTTTTAAACCCGCTACCCTATCCTCGCACACCGCGACCGTAATATCCGGAAATTTGTGCTTGAATTGGGCTGGCTCGTCGCCTGTTTTAGTGGCAGTTGAAGTGGGAGTAGCAGTAGCAGTGGCAGTGGCAATAGCAGTTAGGAAGCCTTTGGTTTCCCGGCCATATCCGCGGCTTAAGGTGGCCAGTTTATAATTGTCCTTCAATAAGCGAATAAGGTATTCCGTCATCGGGCTTTTTCCCGCGCCACCTACGTCGAGGTTACCGACCGAAATAACGGGTTTGCTGAATTTTGTTGTTTTGAATACGCCCGCATCGTAGCAAAAATTGCGGATAACAACCGCGAGGCCATAAAGCAATGAGAAAGGGATCAAAAGCCAGCGCAGGTATTTCATACCGGGTAAAGATAGAAAAAACTATCCTTTAACTCTTCCGGACGGACTGTACACGGGGCAAACATGTTTCAAACATTTTCTATTGCTGCGGAAATACAAAAAATATTTCTGTAACATTGCTATGTATTGTACATCTAAATGGTACTAATCAAAAATGCGAAAGCAAGGCAAAGAGTCGCAACAGGCGCCAACGAAAATTTGTCCCAAAGCAATTTAAAAACATCATGAAACGAATACTAATACTGTTATCTGCTGCAGCAATGCTGTTTGCAGTTAGTTGTCAGCAAAATCCGCCGCAACAAAACAATGTCACTATCCAAAGCTCGGCCCCGGCCGGTTTTGATGTGAACAAGCTGGCTCAAATCGTAAAAACCAGCACCGATCCCGGCAAGATCGAGAAAGCGATCAATGACCCTAACAACCACATCAACAACCTCGACCTGGACAAGGACGGCAATATCGACTATCTTAAGGTAGAAGAAACCGGCCCCAACAAGCTTAAGGTGGTTGACGATGTGAGCGACTCCGATTCGGTAACCGTAGCCAGGATCAACGTAGAACCCGACAGCACCAACCAGACGGCCAACCTGAACATCCAGGGCAACCCTCAATATGCCGGGTACGACAATTACTATCATTCCTCGTTCTCGTTTACCGATTTCCTGCTGCTTAGCTACCTGATGCGCCCGCACATGTACTACATGCCCATGTATCATTACGGCTATTACCCGAGCTATTACACAAGGGTTCGTACCGTGAGCAACTTCAGGCCGACTACTTCATCGGCCATGTCGTCACGGATGAGCAGCAGGCGCAGCTTGAGCAACCCATCCAGCTCACAAAGATCGTTTGGTTCACGCAGCACGGGAAGCACCCGCAGCGGTGGCTTTGGTCACAGCAGCAGTCCGAGTCGGTCGGGTTTTGGGCATAGCCGTGGTTTTGGACGCAGGCATTGATGACGATTAGTTCTAAGTCAAAAGTCTTGAGCCGAAAGCCTTGAGCCGAAAGTCGAAAGCCTTGAATCGGGAAAACGACATAACTAATGACCATTGACTTGAAAATGGATTAAAAATAATAAAGCTCGAAATGGGCGATGAAAATTTTCATACAATTACAAACACACATAAAACTTTAAAAAATGAGCATATTCGATAGGTTATTCCGCATCAGCAAGGCTGAAGCAAATGCAGCAGTAGATCATTTAGAAGATCCCGAAAAAATGGCGGTGCAAATCCTCCGCGAGCTGAGGGACAACTACCAGCAAGCGATACAGGGCGAGGCTGAAATAAAAGCGCTCGCCTTGCAGCACCGCGCCAGTGAGCTGCAATACCGCAATACCGCTTCGGACTGGGAGAAAAAGACAAATGAATTACTGGACCGGGTTGAAACCAAACAACTCGACGAAGCAAAAGGCAATGACCTGGCCAGCAAAGCAGCCGAATCATACCAGGCTGCATTAGGACAGGCAGATGAATACGGTAAGATGGCTGAAAAGGAAGAAAGCGCCCTGGCGGTGATGGATTTGAAAATAAAGCAGATAAAAGACCAGATAGCCGAAACCGAAAGCCGTGCCCAGATCATCAGCTCACGGGCAAAAACAGCCGAAGTATCCGAACGCATCAATAAAACATTATCCAGCGTGGATACAGACGGCCTGATGGCTACCCTGAACCGTATGGATCAGAAAGCTTCGGCACAGGAATTCCGTGCAGCAGCGTACGCACAGATCGATGACAGCACGATGTCGACCGAACAGGAAATTAACAAAGTGCTGGGATCAGGCTCCCAATCAAACGCTTTGGAAGCTATTAAAGCAAAGAGGACAAAACTGTTAAACTAATTTTGACAAGGCATGCCCGTCATCGGTTCGGTATTATCCCAGGCGGTGACGGCGTGCATGACCGACGTTTGGAAATCGCGTTGGATCAAATAGTTTGAGTGAGGAGGCTCCTATGGAGTCCAGAATGTCTGATTGTTGTTTTCTATAAACAGGCGACCCTACGGGGTCTAAAAAGGGCTGTCGATACAATAGGATTGTTCTAAACTCTTGGGACATGCCAGTTAAAGCCAGTTATCGGCTCCGGAGGAGCCTCCTGTTTATAGCAAAAAACAGAAAATGTGTCAGGCTGCAGAGCAGCCTCCTCACTATAACTATTTATACCATTTTTATATGAACCGTGGTAATACTCAGCCAAAAAACTAATTGACTTGCTCACCCATCTTGAATTTTACCCATGTATATAACCGACGATAATAAAAAAACCTTTAAAGCCATCATTCTGCTGGACGAAATGATCAACGGCAGCCATGCTTTTAAAACAGTCGCAAATGGCGACGACAGCGTATTGGAGTCCTTGTTTATTGAACTGATGTCGAAAGGATACGTTCAAACCTCGGGCATCAACTACGAGGTGACAGGTAAGGGCAAAGAGGTATTCGATACCTTTATGAAGCGCTATACCGAATACCTCAAGGTGTATGACGTTTATTCCTATGTCGATCTTGAAAAAGGTGAATTCGCCTTCTCCCGTTACTTTGATTTCGATACAGACGAGGCCTGGTTGAGCTTTGCCGGCGACGAGCGCTTTGATGATCTGCGGATCGCCGTGGCTATCTTCAAAAAAATCGATCCGGCCGAGATCGTTTTTATGTCGTTCATTAACGAAAACCGGTTCGATACCGCCTCAACTGGCTGGCAGATGGACCTGGTATCAGACAACGAATGGGACAACATTGAAGAAATATGTGCAACCGCGATCAAACCAGACGAGGTTGGCGAAGATGCCATGCTGGATATGATCGGCCAGGGCTCGGAACTGATGATGAAACTGCTGAAGCAGGAAAAAGAGCAGGAAGCCAACAACCCGCAGGATGGCGGAAATAACGGAGATACGGTAGTTGAAGAAGAGACGGTGGAATATTATGAACCGTATTACGATCCCTACTATATTTCACCGATTTGGCTGATGCCTTTGTTTTTGTGGTAGCAGGACGAAAGCGAGTAAAGGCCTGTCAGGTTTGACGATCACACTAATTGAACACCCGGAATAAATTGGAAATGCTTTTTGTTTAACGTGTAAATTGGAAGATCGTGATACAGCGCTGTTGCCGCGATGAGCGTGTCAGCAATTCCGGGACGTTTGCCAAGTGTAAATCTTTTGAATAGGTCTGTAAAAATTTCGCTTATTTCAGGATTTAGTGGAATGACAATATACTTGCTTAGCTGATTTTCAATTCTAACCAAGTCATGTTTATCCTTCGCTCCAACCATAAATTCCGCAACAGTGATAACGCTGATGTAAAAAATTTCAGGATCGAGTTGGAGCACTTCCTGCTTTACAATAGGATTGCCCCGATAAAGTTCGATTAAGATATTGGTATCAAAAATTACCACTTTGCCGGCCAGGCCTTTGATCTGATTTCATCAATCGTCGGAAAATCGGCTGCCTGCCCGAAATGTTCCAGCAATTCACTCGCCGCAATTCGTTTACCCTCTGGCAATGGGTAATTAGTATTCTCGGATGGATTCTCTAACTCCACGACAATCACCTCAACTCTTTTACCAAAGAATTTTTCCGGCATTTCTATGCTGTGATTTTTTTTGCTGGGAGTGAATACCTGTTTATACACCATTAGATGATTGATTTATACAAATGTACAACTCACAAAATACAATTCAAATTTAACAGTCGCACGCGACTAATGGAAAGTTGAAATTTGCTACTTCAATATCTCCGTTACGGGCAACAATTTTTCATCAACCTGCCCGTTCACGACCGAAACGTAATACGTATTGTTCTTATCATCTAAAGCTACCGACTTAACATACTTTTCATTTTCGAATACAATACCGGCTTTATCATCAATTGCATAGCCTGGGCTTAGCTTTCCTTTTAAGATATTGTCGAAATACAAGGGTTTGCGCAGGAGCTCGCTGTGGTAGTGCGGACAATGGCTGGTGGGTATAAAACCAAGGCCGTGCACAATAGAAAGGTCTTTCGGCCTTGAATCAGTAGTTCCTCCCTGGAACCAGCATAGCGAACCCGCGCTGCCGCCGCTTAAAATGATACCCTTATCATAGGCTTTCCGCAATACCGTATCTATACCCTGCGCTTTCCAAATGGCCATCATGTTCAGGGTGTTGCCGCCGCCAACTACTATCGCATCCATGCTCAGCAGGTTGTCTTCAAAAGTTTTGGTTTCGGTATAGGATGCTACATACACTTTTTGCACGTAAGGGCGCATCGGCAGATCCTCACATACGGCATACCATGCAGTGATGGTTGCCGGGTTATCGCCCGTTGCCGCACCCATAAAACAGATCTTTGGATTATCTTTTTTGGTAAGCTTGATCACATACCGCATAAATTCTTTGGTAAAGCCACCGCCATAGGCAAAGATGGTCCGGGTAGCGCCTGACTGTGTATTGTCCTGTGCACCTGCAGCAATAGAAGTCGCCATAAATAAAAGTACAAAAATGATTTTTTTCATTGTGAGGTAATTTAAAAACCAATAATACATTTTATCAAACAGATTTTAACGTCACAATTAGGATGGGTTTACATTATTTGGAAAATGCTTTGTAATTTCAACCGTCACCAGCAAAAAGCACCATGAAACCAAAACTATTGTCAATATTCTGCTTACTTATTATTGCAGGATTCTTAAAAGCCAGTGCACAATCCGAAGCCAGGGGAAAACTCGAGTTTAAGTTATCCTTCCCCGCATCGGTAAATGATGCCCCGTTAACCGGACGCATGTTTTTGATCATTTCACGTACGGATAGTATCGAGCCGCGTTTCCAGGTCGGCCGGTATGGCACCCAATTTTTTGGCGTAGATTTCGAAAATTTAAAACCTGCAAAAGAGGTGATCGCAGATGGTACTGTGTTGGGCTATCCTATCAATAATTTGAAAGATGTTCCCCCGGGCGACTATTATGTGCAGGCTGTGCTGAACAAATACACGGAGTTTAAGCGTTTGGATGGCCATACCCTCTGGATGCACAACGATCAATGGGAGGGCCAGGACTGGCGGATTTCACCGGGCAATTTGTATAGTAAAGTGATAAAGGTTTCCATTAACCAGGATCAGCAGCAGTCGATAAAATTGGAAACGAGCTTGGTAATGCCGCCAATCCCGGTACCTGCGGATACCAAATGGGTAAAGCGTATCAAGATAAAAAGCGAACTGTTAAGCAAATTCTGGGGGCAACCGATCTATATCGGCGCAACGATCCTGCTGCCGAAGGGGTATGAAGATAATCCCGGCAAGCATTACCCTACTATTTACCAGGAGGATCATTTTTCATGGGGCGCGCCTTTCTGGTTTAAAGACGATCCCCAAAATCCATTTTATAAAGACTGGGCCTCCGACGGTTTCCCGGCTTTTATTGCTGTGAAACTACAGCACCCTACGCCTTATTTTGACGACTCGTACGCGGTAAATACCCCCAACAACGGCCCTTACGCCGACGCAATTCAAACCGAGCTGATTCCATTGATCGAGAAACAATTCCGCTGTATTCCGGAGGGCTGGGCGCGCTTGTTGACCGGCGGCTCGACGGGCGGATGGGAGTCATTTGCGCTGCAGGTGCTTTACCCCGATTACTATGGGGGCACCTGGTCGATGTATCCGGATCCCCTTGACTTCCGGAACGTGGAAGGTATTAACGTGTACGAGGATAAGAACGCATTTTACAAAGAGCACGAATGGTATAAAGCGCCCACGATAAATACCCGCGATCATATCACCGGCGATGCCAGGCTCACCTC
>JABDGE010000111.1 GCA_013286235.1 Bacteroidota bacterium | reverse complement strand
ATAGTAACTTCGGGCACGCAATCACCGTCGCTCCAAAAAGCAATCGGAATGGGGTATGTTAAAACTGAATTTGCCAAAGAAGGGACGGAAATCTTCATCAAGATACGCGATAACCAAATAAAGGCATCCGTTGTAAAGCCGCCTTTTATCAAATAATCATCACTCCGCCCGGCATGCCGGAAGCCGTCAATTTGGAACTAACCTCTCCGTCACCAGTGAACCTCCCGATAGCTATCGGGAGAACCAGTGAACCAATGAACTAATGAACGAATGAACCAGTGAACCAATGAACCGTCTAAACGTTTGCCTCTCGCCGGCTTTGATCCCGCTATTTAAGGTGGAAGACTATATCGTTGTTATTATTGATATTTTCAGGGCGACATCTTCTATCTGTTACGGGATTGAGAATGGCGCCGAAGCCATCATTCCCGTTGCAGAGGTTGAGGAGTGCGCCGCCTACGGAGAACTTGGTGCGGGTTACCTGTTGGCGGCCGAGCGCGATGGCAAAGTGGTAGACGGATTTGATTTCGGGAATTCACCATTCTCGTATACCAAAGAAAAAGTGGCCGGCAAAACCGTCGTATTAACCACCACGAACGGCACACATGCGCTACATCTGTCACGAAACGCGAAAAAAATTGTTATTGGATCGTTCCTAAACCTCACTTCGTTGTGCAACTGGCTTAAAAGCCAGGGCGAAGATATCCTGCTGGCATGCGCGGGCTGGAAAAACAATTTCAACCTCGAAGACACCTTGTTTGCCGGGGCGGTAGTGGAGCAGCTGAAACCGCTGAATTTTAAACTTGATGATGCAGCTATCGCGGCCAATGATCTTTTTCAAACCGGCAAAGCGGATATCAACGGTTATCTTAAAAAAACCTCACACAGCGAGCGGCTCAAAAAGCTGGGTATTGAAAAAGATATCGAATTTTGCCTCCAGGTTGACCTGACAACTGCCATACCCGTTTTGAAAGGCGACAAATTAGTGCGGTTGAACGAATAGTAACCCGGAGCCCCTGCTCAATGGGTAAGCCCAGGGGAATTTTTGATGGAAACCGCTTCAACCTTGAAGCCATTCACCACGCCCTGTTTAAACGTACCGCTGCAATTAACAATGGCGTAGCCCCGGTCGTGCAATGCCGGCCTGCGTGTATCGATCACCTCGTTGTCTGAAACATTTATGGCGGTGCAATTTTGTATTTCAACAATATCACCGGTATCAGCGTTGTTGTCGGAATGACAATTGGTGAACTGGTTATCCCTCAAAACCAATCCGTCGATATTGTAAAGCGTGGCGCCATTTACCGGGCAATTGCTTACCCTGTTGCCCTGAACATTTATATCAGAAGAGCGGAGCTTACTTAAGTAGTAGGGCTGCCCCTGTTTTACGCATGCAATATAAATGGCCGAACGTCCGACAATGTACTTTGCCGTAGATTTAAAGAAAACGCCATCAACGGTAAGATTGGCTCCCGCATTGTCAATTGTATTGTTCACCACAGTGATAAAAGACAGGCGCGCATTGGAGCCCGGCGACAGATCCTCGCTGTTAAACAGAGAAATACCGGCATCAACGGTATTTTTGATGGTATTATTCGATATTGTAAGGTGGGTACAACCAATGGAAGCGACGCCTTCGACGCAGTTTGAAACATGGTTGCCGGAAATTACGGAATAACCCGCCTGGGGGTGCCCCGCCTGTATGATCATTGATTTTTGCACGGGTATACCGTAGTCGTGCATGGAAAGACCGTCGTCCTTTATGTCGGTTATTGTATTATCGATATATTTTAAATTGATGCTGTAATGGGCGTAAATACCATCCCGCATACAATGCTCTATGGTATTATTGGTATAAACACCGCCGTTTACGACATTATTGGCGATGCCCATTTCGGGGGACCGTTCGATATGGGCATAGGTAATTGAAACGTTGGCGCATGACACAAACTCAATAGTATGCTGGTTTTTTCCGTCCTGTTTGTCGGGCATAACATCACGCGTGTAGTGCCCGCCGTTTATGGTAATGTTACTGCATTTTACGAAATGAAGGGTCTGCACATCGTAATTGGTATTTGTGATGGTGCTGCCGGTTGCCGTAATGGTTACGCCGTCCAGGCCGGTGACTGATATTGTTGAACTGATATAATAGTTCTTATTGGCGGGAATTAAAACGGCCTTCGCGCTTTGCAGCGCCTTGATTATTGCCGGGCCGTTATCAAAGTTAGGATTGCCGGCTTGTGCACCAAACTGCTCAATGCTAACCGGGCTATCGGGTGCACCTTTATGTTTTGCAAAAGCGGATGTGACAGCGAGGAGGAACAACGCTGTTACAGCCACGCGGAGAAAAGAGGGGTATGTCATGTTAGGCTAACATTAAAGAAGATTGTATGTTTGGACTGGAGCAGTTCAAATATAGTTTAATGATCGTTATTATTTATTTCAACTTATTATTTGCTTTATGGCGGCCTGAATCGCGGTTATTTTTCTTCTCCAGGTTTTTTTCGAGTGCGTCGGTGAGATCTATACCGGTTTGATTGGCCAGGCAAAGCAGCACAAAAAGAACATCAGCCATTTCATCGGCCAGGTTTACCTCCTCATCCGATTTTTTAAAGGATTGCTCGCCATATTGCCGTGCCATGATGCGGGCCACCTCACCGACTTCTTCCATCAAAATCGCGGTGTTGGTCAATTCATTGAAGTAGCGGATGCCGGTGGTTTTTATCCAGGTATCGATGGTCAATTGAGCGTCTTTGATCGTCATATAAACACGAATTACACGAATTTTGGCGAATTTCACGAATTGATTGGGACGAATTTCACTAATTTCGGCGGGATTATACGGATAGGCTTGTCTCCAGTTGTCAGAAAACTATTCTTTTGTGTTCCAACGAAGGCGTTCCGAAATTTAGCACTATACCTAAACGCAGACCTGAAGCTTTTAAGTAATTTAACGTTTGTTTGAGATATGGTTCACCGATGTAGCTTCCAGTCTTGATTTCAAGAATTATCGTGTCATACACTACGAAATCTGCCACAAAAAAATGTTTCAACTTTTCTTCCTTGTAAAATATCGGATATGATTTTTCTCTAGTGAACGGAATCTGCAATCGGATGAATTCTAGTTCGAGTGCGTCTTTATAAACGGATTCTTTAAAACCATGACCTAATATCCTGTGCACTTCAAAACATGCACCTACTATTTTATACGATTCTTCCTTGAATAATATATCGGTCATACAATTTTATAAATGTCTTAATTCGTGAAACCCGTGCCTATTCTCATTCGTGAAATTCGCTAAAATTCGTGAAATTAGTGTCTATAAATTCGTGAAATTAGTGTTTACTCTTTGTTTTTAGTATCCATTATTATCGTGACCGGCCCGTCATTAACGAGACTGATCTTCATATCAGCACCGAAAATTCCGGTTGCGACTTTTTTGCCGCTCAACTGCTCCAGGGTCGTCTTCATATTTTCATAAAGAGGTATGGCCTTTTCGGGCCGGGCGGCGCGGATAAATGAGGGGCGATTACCTTTTTTTGTTTGAGCGAACAGGGTGAACTGCGAGACCAATAAAATCTCGCCATCAATATCCGCTAAAGCTTTGTTCATTAAGCCGTTTTCGTCGCCAAAAACACGCAGATTTACGATCTTCTGGGCTAACCACTGCAGGTCGTCGTCAGTGTCTGCATCTTCAATACCTAACAAAACCACGAAACCGGCACTAATTGAACCGGTGACGTCCGCTTCGACGGTGCAGCTGGCGGAAGAAACTCTTTGGATGACGGCTCTCATAAACACACGAATTACACGAATTTTGGCGAATTTCACGAATTAAATCATGAAATTCGCGCCCTATGACGACTAAAAGGGGATTTACGACTATTATACTACATTCAGACCGTCTTTCGAAACCGGAGCATGGCGCTTTGCATAAACCTATCCACACATCGGTAACATTTGGTTACGATGAAGTGGAAGACCTTATTGAAGTTTTTCAGAACCGCAAAAAAGGCTATGCCTATTCAAGACAAGGGAATCCGACCACCACAGCACTGGAGACTAAGATCACCTCAATGGAAAATGGTTTAGCTACTGTCACCTTTTCGACCGGGATGGCGGCTATAACCGCGACTGTCCTGTCGTTGATAAAAAGAGGCGACCATATTTTGGCCAGTTCTTTCCTATTTGGGAATACCCGCAGTATTTTTCAATCTTTTATCGACCTGGGTTTGGATATCACATTTGCTGACGCGACGTCTGTTGATGAGGTCAAAAAGGGATTAAAGGAAAATACCCGCATGGTTTTTGTGGAAACCATTGCTAACCCTGCCACCCAGGTTGCCGACCTTGAAAAAATCGGTAAGCTATGTTCGGAAAAAGGCATTATTTACATGGTCGATAATACCATGACCTCGCCGTACCTGTTCACCCCGGTAAATGTAAAAGCCAGCCTGGTGATCAATTCCCTCACTAAGTACATCGGCGGCCATGGCAATGCCCTTGGCGGCAGCGTGACGGACACCGGCCTTTTCGACTGGACCACTTTTCCGAATATCTTTGAAGGCTTTAAAAAACAAGTTATTCCCGAAGTGCTGGGCCTCACTCAGATAAGAAAAAAAGGATTGCGTGACGGCGGCGGCACCCTTGCACCGGAAGCTGCACATACCATATCGGTAGGCTCCGAAACGCTTGCCCTGCGGCTGGAGCGGGCCTGCACAAACGCCTTCGCATTAGCCAAATTTTTTGAAAGCCACCCCCTCATTAAAAAGGTTTATTACCCCGGGCTGGCGTCGCATCCGCAGCATAAACTTGCCGGCAAGCTGTTTTTAAAATATGGGGGGCTGATGAGCATTGAACTGGATGAGAGCATCGACTGCTTTGCCTTCCTGAACAAGCTGAAACTCGTAATAAAATCAAGCAATCTGGGTGATACCAGGACATTGGCGATACCCGTGGCGCATACTATTTTCAATGAACTCGGTCCGGAAAAGCGTGCTGAAATGGGCATTTCAGAGTCGATGATCAGGCTGTCCATTGGTATTGAGGATTTGGATGATCTGATGCATGATTTTAAGCATGCGCTCAACTAAAATTGGTGTTTAATTTTTGATAGCAAAATTTGTATTTTTGTAATAATAAGGGTCGTGACCATGGTAACTATCAATTCAACTTTAGAGGATATAATGCAATTGGATTATACATCCAGAGAGATTCTGTTAGAAATATTGCAAAAAAGGCAAATAGAAGCCCGGCGCGGGGAGATGGCCCGACAGGCGAAAATATCGATAAAAGATTACCAGTCAGGCAAAACCGCCCCTATCTCCGCTGATGAAGCAGTAAGAAAGCTGGAGGCGCTTTAGTATATTTATGCCTGTAGCGAGAAAACTTGTTTTATCCCGCGCTTTTGAAAAATCCTATCAAAAGTTCACTAATAACAACCCGTCTTTAAAAACAGCTAGTAAAAAAGCTTTGCTTAAACTACAGCAGGATGCTTTCGATCCTGCATTGCGAACTCACAGATTAAGCGGCAGACTTGCTGCTTATCTGGCATGCTCTTGCGGATACGATTGCCGTATCATCTTCACCATTGAAAAGGACATCAGCCACCCGAATACAGAAAATATCTTATTGTTAGATATTGGTACACATGATGATGTTTACTAAAAGGATTGTGATTAGAGGTTAGTAGCAAAGGGAATTGAAATTCAAGGAATCAAATATGAATTTGCAGGGCGGGTAGAATCTTCGTTTGTCACATTATATGTAGTAATCTTCTCTCCCGCTAACAAACCAGGTGTCAGCTTTACTGGCCTAACTTCCTTCAAGGGCGTCCAATTTAACCTAACTCCTTTAGGGGTTTGTTTCTTTTTTACTGGTATTGACATAACGATTTATACAAAAAAAATTATTTGACAATCTTTCATAAAATAAGGCTGGTTTCGTAAAAAAACTTAAGTGTTTCTTAAATTTGAAAGCAACTGTCTAAAATCAGAATTAATATAGTTTTTACTATTTTTTAAATTTAACGGCGGATTAAAATGATTTATAAGTTTTATTTCGATATTAATAAAATTTGTTGTCGGGAAAGTGAACATAATTAAATTTGAATGCATCCATTCCGATAGTCTTCCTTCGTCTTGTTCATTAAATTTTGTCTTACCACTGTTCGGATCTTTATCCCTGGGAATTTGTTTGTAACCAAATAGCGCACCTAAACTCTTTCTTAATGTTGAACGTCCAGCGTTATTGCCTTTAAAATGTTGTCTGTAATCCCGAGTTCGTAAACTAATACTTGCGATACCCGTATAAACAACCTCCAGCCCTTCAAAACTTGTAAGTATTGGAGTGATTGAAACTTTCGGGAGTTTTGCGTTTTTTCGTAAACATATAATGTAATTCCCTGAAATATTATTTACTTTTAATTCGTTGTCAACTTGTGGGTCAAACCGATTATTCTTAAAACTTTTGAGAATGGATTCTAAATCTGCGAAACTAATTATTGCAGAAGTTGTTTCCTTTGGTTTTGTACGAACTTCTACTTTTGTTGCTGAAGGTGAAAGAGATTGATTAAAATTACCACCTACAACTTTTATTCTACCAGATTTGATAAGAGAAGGTAAGTCGGCAACTTGAAGGTCTATTATCCCCCAGTCATCTTTTCCATAAAACCCAATATTTCTCATTTTCTGCCTTATAGCCTTTTGCCCGGAAGACGGAGTTTTGTTACGAAGAATAATTAACTCTTCAAGTTTATTAATTTCGGCTAAAGTAAATGTGTCCTTACCCTTCATAATTGTATCCTCATTTTTTATAATGGTATATTGCTACAGCTTGACTGCTATTTTGTATAAGCAATATTTATCGAACACTGCACAGATGGTAAAGAGCCATATCCTAATGTTGACCCCGGTATACCCGATGTTTGTCCATTTAGTATTCTATATTCTTTTATAGAATTTTCCTTTAAAAACTTAATGAGTTTTGCATTAAGCATTGTATTTATCTTATTGTCATCATCTATATTACGGTCACCAACAGGGTACGTATCCGAAAATCTCGCAAATAATTCCATGTCATAATTTTTATCTAAATTAATATATTGCGGTGATACTTTGTAAGTCTAACCAATTTTTTGACCGGTAAATAATTTAGACTTTCGACTTAAGACTCAATACGCCCCCTCATCTCGTTTCCATTATTAATACTCAAATAACTTTCGCGGCGTGATAACGCTTTCGACTGGTGCCACAGTCTTGATCACCGTGTAGCTGGGCGCGGTGATATGCTGCCAGCTCTGAAAAAAGCATTATAAATGGCAATTAAAACTTTATTCATTTATGTTTATATTGATGTATTTTTGTAAGTATGCCAACTGTGTTTGAAGTACATGGGTATCGTTTTTTCTTTTATAGCAATGAAAACGACGAACCAATACATATTCATGTTGACAAAGGAGGGGCTAAAGCAAAATATTGGATATTACCCAAAATAGCCGAAGAATACTCGTATGGCTTCAAAGGGCGGGAAAGGAAAGAAATAAAAAAATTAGTAATCGAAAATGCCGGTAAAATCATCGAACACTGGAATAAATTCTTCGCATAAGTCCAAGGACGAAATAATAATTAACAAAAGGGCTACCGACCCTTTCGACAGGCTCATTTTTGAAAAGGGTCTTCGTGTAAAACATATCCTGGTGGATAAAGCCCTGGATACCATGCTCATATTGTTAAGCAATGCAAAGGCCCTGCAAGTACCAATTCATCATTTTGTCAGGTTAAAAAATGCTACGCAGGATGATCTCAATGGATGGGAGCTAACAGGAAACGGTATTGGCATACGATGGAGAAATATTGACGAGGACTTGTCACTGAAAGGTTTAATCAAACAATCTGCTCTCATTTCTGTGCTGCACCGATTAGAAGATAAAAAGAAAATGGAAGAATTAATTATACTATAACTTCTGCCATCAATTCCAAAATCTGATCATCTCAAATCCGAAATCGTAAATCGCAAATCCGAAATCCCCCTACCCTCTCGTTTCATTCCCATTGTAAATACTCAAATAGCTTTCATAACGCGAGAGGGCAATTTCACCCTGTTCCACGGCTTCGAGTACGGCGCAGCCCGGCTCATTAATATGGCGGCAATTATTAAAGCGGCATTGGTTCATGCGGCGGCGCATCTCCGGGAAGAAATGGCTTAACTCCTGCTTTTCAATGTCGATCACACCCAACTCGCGAATGCCGGGCGTATCGATAATGAAACCGCCTTGTGGCAACTGAAACATTTCGGCGAAGGTGGTGGTATGCGTGCCTTTATCGCTCCAGTCCGATACTTCGCTGGTCCGCAGATCAAGGTCGGGCAGCAGCGTATTGATCAGGCTGGACTTGCCTACGCCCGAATGGCCGGAAAAGAGTGTCACTTTATCTTTTAGCAAGCCTTTCACAACAGCAAGGTTAGTACCTTCCAGCGCCGACACTTCATAGCATGGATAGCCTATCTGCTGGTAAATGCTCATAAAGTCAGCGAGAATATCGAGGCCCTCGTCGCTAAAAAGATCGACTTTATTAAAGATAAGCGTTGCGGGAATATCATAGGCCTCGGCTGTCACTAAAAATCGGTCGATAAAACCCAGGGACGTGCGCGGGGATGCAAGGGTAACCACAAGGACCGCCTGGTCGAGGTTTGCTGCAAGGATCTGTGCCTGGCGGGAAAGGTTGATGGACTTGCGGATGATATAATTTTTGCGATTGTGCAGTTCGGTGATCACGCCCGTTTCCAGGTCGGGTTCCATTTCAAAATCCACGTTATCGCCCACCGCCAGCGGGTTAGTGGTAACGATGCCTTTGATGCGGAATTTTCCTTTGATACGGCAGTCCACCCTAATCCCATCATCGGTGAGAACGGTGTACCAGCTTCCGGTGGATTTGACAATTAGTCCGTGCATAATCGGGGCGCAATTTAGGAAAGTTAACAGGGATTGCCAGCATAAGCTTCGTTTATAGCCAAATCGGGTAAAACAGCGACCCGGGTTATTTGCTTGAACACGCTTTTAATAGCACCCGGAATATGCATTTTCGGCGGGAGTATCAGCCAGCCCCTGAAAAAAACGATTTCGCGTTTTTAAACCCGATTCGAGTGTGTAAATTTGAGGGTCTTCGTTATCAACGTTCCTTTATGAAAATTGCGATTGCGTCTCCGCCACTCCCGAAGTCAATCGACGACGGGCTCTACTGGCTTCAAAAACTTGCTGCGGAAGCGTCCCTTAAAAAAGCTGCGATCATCTGCTTCCCCGAAACCTTTATTCCCGGCTACCCGCTGGAAGAATATGAGCCTGAAAAGGGCTCGCCGGAAAAAATGAAGGCGGCAATTGCACGCGCCTCTGAAATAGCGAGGGATAACCGCATATGCATTATCCTCCCACTGGATTGGTATGAGGGTAATAAGGTTTATAATGTTGCCGTAGTTATTTCTGCCATAGGCGAGGTTTTAGGCTATCAGTCGAAGAACCAGCTGGATCCGAGCGAAGACACGATCTGGAGTCCGGGCACCCAACGGCAGCTATTTGAGGTTGAAGGAATAAAATTTGGCATAACGATATGCCATGAGGGTTTTCGCTACCCCGAGTCTGTTCGCTGGGCGGCGCGGCACGGCGCACAGATCGTGTTTCACCCCCACTGTACCGGGAGTAACATAAGCGGCACCCTACCGGTCGAATGGGGCCACAAAGAAAACCTCTATTACGAAAAAGCGATCATGCTGCGGGCCATGGAAAACACGATTTATTTCGCCAGCTCGAATTACACTACTTATTTTCCGGAGTCGGCAAGCTGTTTGATTTCACCGGCCGGCGTTTGTATAGCCCATGGCGTTTATGGAGAACCGGGCGTTTTTGTCGCCGACATCGACCTTGAAAAAGCAACCGGCTTACTGGCGAAAAGGTTTAAGCCGGAGAATTATGTTTAAATAGGAAAATAAAGGCTATCCGATTTGTATATTAAAAAAATAACTGGTTTCTTTTGCTCCGAAATATGCTATTCAACCACACCATAACAACAACAGTTACATCCACCGGGGTACAAAACGGAGGACGGTAATCGTATGGTGTAAAACATAAAGAACCAAATGAGCGCCTTCCTCCGAAACGGGGAAGGCGTTTTGTTTTATTTATTACAATGAAGGTATTAAAATTTGGCGGTACTTCCGTAGGATCAGTTCAGAGCATCCAGACTTTATTAAACATTTTACAGCACGAAGTTAAGGCTGGTCAAAAACCGGTGGTGGTTTTATCAGCCATGAGCGGGGTCACCAACCTGCTTGTTGACATGGCTGAAGGTGCGGCGGCCGGCATGGACTTTACCGAAGCGCTGGCTGAATTGGAACGCCGTCACTTTGATGTGGTAAAAAGCTTGCTTACCCCTCAAAATCAAAACCCGGCCTTTACCCGCCTAAAGTTGTTTTTCAACGAATTAGAGGAGCTTTTACAGGGCGTGCTTACCCTGCGCGAACTAACGCCCAAAACACGCGACAAGGTTTTAAGCTACGGCGAGCGCTGCGCTACGCTGATGATCGGCAAGATAGCTGCCCAGCATTTCCCGGAGGCCATCAGTGTTGACGCATCCGAATTGATCAAAACCGATAGTTCCTTCGGCCAGGCAAAAGTGGATACCGAACTGTCAGAGCGGCTGATCCGGCTGTTCTATCAGGAAAATAAGGATAAGCTGTTACTGGTAACCGGTTTTATAGCCTCAAATGACGCCGGCCACGTCACCACCCTGGGCCGCGGCGGAAGCGATTATACTGCAGCTATTATCGGCGCTGCACTTAATGCGGAAGAAATACAGATATGGACTGACGTGAACGGCATGATGACCGCCGACCCGCGTATGGTAACCAAAGCATTTTCATTGCCTGAATTGACCTATACCGAAGCGATGGAACTATCGTACTTTGGCGCCAGGGTGATCTATCCGCCAACGATGATACCGGCATTTTTGAAAAAGATACCGATCGTCATTAAAAACACCTTCGACCCTGATTTCGAAGGCACTATCATACGGCACGACTGCAAACCATCCAACCTGCCGATAAAAGGTATATCCTCTATTAACAACATCAGTATCCTTAACCTGGAAGGCAGCGGCATGGTCGGCAAAGCGGGCTTTAGCGGTCGCTTATTTTCCATGCTCGCACGCGAGCGGATCAACGTTATTTTGATCACCCAGTCGTCATCAGAGCACAGCATCACATTCGCCGTATCGCCAGGCGATGCCGAAAAGGCCAAAAAGCTGATGAAACAGGAGTTTGAGCTTGAACTCATCGCCAAAAAACTGGAAGAACCGGTCATTGAGCGGGACCTTGCCATCATCGCCATCGTAGGTGAAAATATGAAGCAAACCCCCGGCGTATCGGGCAAATTATTTCATGCATTGGGCCGAAATGGCATCAATGTGAGGGCCATTGCGCAAGGCTCATCCGAGTATAACATTTCGGTGATCATCTCGGCAAAGGACCTTGCCAAAGCGTTGAATGCCGTACACGATGGCTTCTTTACCCAGTTAACCAAAACACTGCATGCATTTTGCCTGGGTACCGGCAATATCGGTCAAACCTTGTTCAGGCAGCTCAATGCCCACACGGATTACCTGCAGCAGAACAACGGGATACAGGTAAAGATCGCCGGTATCAGTAACACCCGAAAAATGCTGTTCAGCGCGGATGGCATTTCGCTGGACAGCTGGCAGGATGAATTACAGGCCTCGCACAAACCGGCCGACCTTGCGGAATTTGTGGCTACGATGAAAGGGATGAACCTGCCGAACTGCGTATTTATTGATAACACCGCCAGCCCCAAACCGGTTGAGTTTTATGAGGAGGTTTTTAACGCGAATATCTCGGTGGTAACCTGCAACAAGATCGGTAATTCGGCATCGTACCAACAATACAAAACTTTCAGGGACGCCGCTCAACAGCATGGGGTCGATTTCTTTTACGAAACTAACGTAGGCGCAGGGCTGCCCATCATTCGCACCCTTAAAGATCTGATGAACAGCGGCGACCGGATAGCCAAAATTGAAGCGATACTGTCGGGCACAATTTCTTTTATTTTTAACAATTTTAAGGGCGACGCCAACTTCCACGACGTGGTGAAGCTGGCCCAGGAAAAAGGATACACCGAGCCCGACCCGCGCGACGATTTGCGGGGGACCGATTTTATGCGTAAAATATTGATCCTTGCCCGCGATGCCGGTCACCACATGGAAGCATTCGATGTGGCTATAGAAAGCATCTTGCCGAAAGCCTGCCTGCAAGCGGAAACAGTGGGTGATTTTTATGCAGCACTAAAATCGGAGGATGCGTTTTTTAGCCAGTTAAAAAGCGATGCAGAAAAAAGCGGCAAGGTGTTGCGCTATATCGGTAAACTGG
>JABDGE010000110.1 GCA_013286235.1 Bacteroidota bacterium | reverse complement strand
GATGAAGGAACTATGATTGGCCTTTAGCGCGCCAAATAAAATATCCAAAGAAAATTGGGCTTATAAATTTCCGATTTATCCCGGCTAAAGCTAACTTAGCCTATAATTCGACGATCCAATTCCAAACCATCATGAAAAAGCCTTTTTACCCGCTTACCGCACTGGTTTTGCTGTTTTGCAGTTTGCTATTTTCATTTAAACCCATCGCTGATGACCACCCCACGCTTGCCATCGGCGCCCAGGCGCCGGACTTCAGCCTTCCCGGAGTTGACGGAAAGACCTATACGCTCAGTTCGTTTAAGAGCTCACCGATATTGATGATCGTTTTTACTTGCGATCATTGCCCCACAGCACAGGCCTATGAGGACCGTGTCATACAAATAGCCAAAGACTATAAAGACAAAGGCGTTGCCGTAGTTGCCATAATGCCGAATGATCCGAAAGCTATCCGCCTTGACGAATTGGGCTATACCGACCTTAGCGACAGCTTTGACGAGATGAAAATACGGGCGGCGCAAAAACATTTCAACTTTCCTTATTTGTACGATGGAGCCACCCAAAGTGTATCTCATACTTATGGGCCGATTGCAACGCCGCATGTTTTCATCTTCAATAAAGACAGGAAGCTTTGTTACTCCGGCCGGATCGACGACGTGGAGAAACCCAGCAAAACACCGCATGTGCAGGATACACGTAACGCCCTGGATGCACTGCTGGCAGGTAAAATGCCGGCCGAGCCCACCACGAAGGTGTTTGGCTGCTCAATCAAATGGGCTGAAAAGGCGAATTGGAAGGAAAAAGCTGAAGTTGAATGGGCTAAAGAGCCGGTAACCGTTGATACATTAAACGCTAAAGGTATAGGGAAATTATTGGCGAATAAAACCGATAGCCTGCTGGTGATCCATTTTTGGTCGACCGCTTCGAACGCGCAATTAGGCGATTTGGTGGACATAGACCATATGTACCGGCGACGCGACTTTCAAATGGTGTCGATTTGCATTGACCCCATTTCAGAAACGCAGCAAGTTACTGCCCTGCTGAAAGAACGACGTGCGTCCTTTCCCAATTATATTGCTGATGTTGACAAGTCCCGGCTTGAGGCGTTGGTCGGCTCAAAATGGCAGGGAGTTCTGCCTGTAACGCTGGTTATTGAACCTGGAGGTAAGATCGTTTTTCAAAAACAAGAGAAATTCGATCCAATTGAGCTGAAGAAGGCAATTGTGAATGATCCGGCGATCGGAAGATATTACTAAATAAGGCCTTATATCCCAATAGTAAATGGAAAATTTCAAAACTCGTATCAAGCTTATCTATGTTCCTTTTTTAGCCGTAGCTGTTGGTTTTATTGCAAGCTACTCACTATTGAATTACATACTTGTTATCAGGCTTGAAATGCCTTTGAACGAAGATGTTGTGAATTTTTGGCTGCCCGCTGCGTTGTCGTGGATACCAATACTGATTTGGCTTAGACCAAGGATAAAGCTGCTCATTTTACGGGACAAGAAGGGCAATCTCCCGGGTTTATACTTATGTATTGCCTGGCTGGCAGTGGTTGCTCCGACCATCTTAACACAGATTGATTTGCCAAAAGCGGTAGGGCAACTTACCGTTTTGAACAAAATCAGCGAGATTGAAGGCAGGCCGCTGACCCGCTACTACGAACTTAAAAAGTATTTTATTGACAAGCGCCATGTAGCGGTTTATAAAAGATCGGAAGTGAGTGGGAAAAACAGTGAGTACTTAACGTTTTATATTGATGTGGCCTGTCCGATCTTCGACAGCATTCCGGGAACTGACGGTACGCTAACTCTTAAAATTCCGGGTGGCAAAAGGCCTCTGATCGTAATTGACGGCGTGCCGGGAGACTCCAGTTTGAAATTGACAACTATTAAGCCCTCAGATATTGCATCGTTCGCGGTATTAAAACCCGCTGCTGCTACGGCTATTTATGGAGATCGGGGAAAGGACGGCGCAATAATTATCCGGACCAAATCGCCAGGGATACGTGCTTATGCAAGTGATTCCGCTAAAGTGGTCGCTGGATGGCTCGGCATTGAATTTTCTCACGGGTTAAGTAACAATGCAAGTGATGACGAAAAAGAAAAGGAATTCAGAGACTTTGGTGCACAGGCAGATACAGAATTTATGCGAAAAAACCTGCATGATTTTATTTACTTGGATAGAATAGCAATGAGCAACCGGAAAAAAGGCTATTTGAAGGCGCTGAACACCACGGTTACCAATCTCCCGGCAAAACCCATCATTTTTGAGGCGGTAAATGAGCCGTTTGAAGCAAGGAACGGCGATACGCCTGGCTGGATATTTAAGGCTTTCGGCATAGGCGGTTTGGTATGGCTCATTATGATCCTGATTCCCAAACTAAACACGGCTGAAATAGATAAGCTACCCGAAAATGCGCTGGCAGCAAATATCAGTTCTGCGACTAAGAGTTTGTCTGTATTTAATAGCGCCAGTCGCTTCCAGGTAACGGCAATCATTATCGGGCTGAACCTGCTGGTCTTTTTGGTGATGGTTTTTGCCGGGCTGGGTTTTATCTCGTTTGACGGAAGAGATCTATTGAATTGGGGGGCAGATTTTCGTCCGCTAGTTGCCGAAGGACAATGGTGGCGGCTGATCACTTGCGTCTTTGTTCACGGGGGCTTAATGCATTTGCTGATGAATATGTACGGCCTTTTTTTCGCAGCCATCTTTTTAGAACCTGTTTTTGGGAAAATTAAAATATGCCACAGCTTATTTGGTGTGCGGAGTATTATCCAGCGTGACCAGTATATGGTGGCATCCCGCCACGGTAAGTGTAGGGGCATCCGGTGCTATATTTGGCTTATATGGTGTTTTAACCGCGCTGTTAACAACGAATAAAATTGGTTTAAAAAGCAAAAAATCATTGTTAATATTCAGCCTTTTCTTTATTGGTATAAACCTGGCTTTAGGCCTACGGGGAGGGATTGATAACGCAGCCCACATCGGAGGACTTTTATCGGGATTGGTGATCGGGTACTTTTATTCATTTTTTGGAAATTTGCCTTCTCCCGACGAGGAGAAGGCTGAAATCGAACCAGGTGAACAAAATGCCCTGGCAGAACAATCCGTGGGTTAACTACAAAGGCGTGCGTTTTTAATTTTTCAAAAAACTATTCACCGCTTTTATATTAATTTGCATTTTTATGGGCAGCAAAAGCAAATCATTCCAATACAATCATTATAAAACCAAAAAATGGGCAAAGTAATTTTAGTTACGGGCGCTTCGTCCGGTATCGGGCTATCAGTAGCCAACGCTTTACAGGCCGCCGGCCATACGGTTTACGGTACTTCACGCGATCTTTCGCGACTTAAATCGGTATCGTTTAAACCAATTCAGTTGGACGTAACCGACGATGGATCGGTAAAGGCTGCAGTGGATAAGATCATTAAGGCGGAAGAAAAAATTGATGTGCTGGTAAACAACGCCGGCAATGGGGTAACAGGGCCCGCTTATGCCATGCCGGTGGAATATGCCAAAAAACAATTTGAGGTAAACTTTTTTGGCGTGATACGGGTAAGCAGCGCTGTGATACCTAAAATGATCGAAGCTAAAAAAGGGCTGGTGATCAACGTAAGCTCGCTGGCCGGCTTGTTCGGGCTGCCTTACCAGGCATTGTACAGCGCTTCCAAATACGCCATCGAAGGCTATTCGCAAAGTTTACGCATGGAACTCCGCAATACCGGCGTAAAGGTGGTGATCATCAACCCTGGCGACTTTAAGACCGATTTTACCCAAAGCCGTGATAAAGTGCCTTTCCCACTTAAAAACGAGCAATTGGAAAAGGAATTTAATACCGCTGTTGCGAGCATGGAGAAAGACGAAAGCGTTGGCGCCAATCCCGATGTAATCGGCAAAAAGATTTGCCAGATAGTGGATTCGTCAAGTCCTTCGCATCGTTATTTGATAGGTGCATTGGGTCAAACTATTGCCGTTCCGTTAAAAAGGATATTACCCGGCGGCCTCTTCGAAAAGCTGATGAATGACCACTACGGCATTAAATAAGCCGGAAAAAGAATCGCCGGTACGGAAGCCTGTAAGCCAAAGAGTTTACAGGTTTTTTCTTTAAAAAAATTTGTGAAAAAGCTTGTGCAATCGAACGGTTGCGTATATATTTGCAAATGATCGGTTGCAAATATCGAAATTGAAATGAGACGAGACGTATTCCAGGCCGTAGCCGACCCTACCAGGCGGCAGATCATTAACCTGGTAGCCCAGCAAACGTTAACGCCCAACGGAGTTGCAGATAGATTTGACGTTAGCCGGCAGGCCATCTCGAAGCATATACAAATATTAGCCGAATGCAGCATTATTTCAATGAAACAGCAGGGCAGGGAGCGGTACTGCTATGTGCAGCCCCGGAATCTGGAGGAAGTGGCAGACTGGCTTGACGATTTCAGGAAATTGTGGGAAAACCGGTTAGACAAGCTGGATGAATTGCTGGTTAAACTGCATGGAAAGACAGACAACAATGATAAAACTGAATAATTATGAAAAATCAAACAAAAATTACGGCCGAAAGAGGCGTTCAAGAGTTGTTCATCACAAGGGAGTTTGAGGCTCCCCGCGAACTGGTATTTAAAGCATTTTCGGATCCCGACCTGCTTGTTCAGTGGCTATCACCCTGCGAAATGACGCTGAAGATTGATTATATGGACAGCCGCACGGGCGGCTCGTATCGTTTCATAAACAGCAATGCGCAGGGGCAGGAATTTTGTTTTAATGGAGTTATTCATGAGGTTTTGGAACCGGAACGCCTGATCAGGACATTTGAATTCGAAGGTTTACCCGAGCGAGGCCATGTGGTGCTCGAGACCGCAACATTTGAGGCATTACCAGCCAACCGTACCAAACTCGTTATTCAATCAGTTTTTAGGTCCGTAGCAGACCGCGATGGCATCATTAGTTCCGGCATGGAATATGGCGTAAATGACGCGCACAAACTGCTTGATGAATTGTTAGAACAATTGGTGAAACAACCTGTCTGAACGATGGAAATATTGGTATTTGCAACGAACGTGGAAAGGAAGCGGCAGGTGAGCAAAATAAAAACCTTGCTCACCTGTCTAACCGGGATCGGAGACTGGAATTTCGACCTTGAGGATTGCGACCGTATTTTAAGGGTCGAATCAAAAGGGATATCGCCCCGGCGTATCGAAACGGTGCTCAACAACGCCGGATTTAGCTGCCGCGAGTTGGAGTGATGATTAGTCGGAAAGTCGGAAAGTCGGAAGTCGGAAAGTTCGGAAGTCCGGAAGTCGGAATCCAGATAGCTATCGGGACGACTTAAGACTGTCTACTTAGCGCAGGTTTTTAAAATCTTCTCCCGATATTTGCTTTATGCAACCAAATATTCACCTGGAATTTCTGCGGCAAACCTTGCTGCCCATGCCCGGCGTTACGGAGAAGCTCTGCTATGGGACGCCTGGCTTTTATGTGGGCAAAAAAATGTTTGCCCGCATGAAAGAAGACGGAGAAACGCTGGTTGTGCAGTCGTTTGAACGGGAAATTTGGATGGACAAAGATCCGGACACGTTTTTCGTGACCGACCATTATCTCGACTACGATTATGTGCTGGTTAGCCTACCCAGGGTGACACCGGAAGACCTGGTGAGCCTTTTAATAACCGCCTGGAATAATCGCGCTACTGCGCAACTGATCAGGGCTTTCCACGAAAATTTAAAAATCATATGATCATCTCTACTAAAAACGCCGAACATTTTATTTGGGGCGACAATTGCGATGGTTGGCATCTTTTGCTCTCGGATAATTTAAGCGTTATACAGGAACGCATGCCGCCGGGGACGAGCGAACAATTGCATTACCATGAACGCGCCCAGCAGGTTTTTTACATATTATCGGGAACGGCGACGTTTGAAATTGAAGGAGAGATCAAACCGGTTGAAGCCAGCCAATCTATATCAATTCTGCCCGGCAGTAAACACCGGATATGGAATGACCAAGAAATCGATTTACATTTTTTAGTGATCTCGGAGCCAAAAACCCGTGGGGACAGGGTGAATATATAGTGGTGCGTCAAACATAAGACGATGTATAGCCTTAAATCTAAAGCCTAAAGCCTAAAGTCTTGAGTCAGAAGAGCGCGGAGGTCCGTTAAAGCTCTGCAACGCAGTACAGTGGTCGCCTGGCCAGGACTATGATCTCTAAACAAAAAGGACATGATCCGCCGACCATATCCTTTTTATTTTTGATTCCTGACTATCGACTTAAGTCCCGAAAGCTATCGGGATTCGACTTAATAACGGTAATATTCAGGTTTAAACGGACCTTCAACAGTTACACCGATATATTCAGCCTGTTCAGGATCCAATACTTCCAACTCAACGCCGATCTTTTCGAGGTGAAGGCGGGCTACTTTTTCGTCTAAATGTTTGGGCAGCGTGTAAACCTGGTTTTCGTATTTATCGCTGTGGTTCCAAAGTTCCAGTTGCGCCAATGTTTGGTTGGTAAAGGAGTTGCTCATTACAAAGCTTGGGTGACCGGTTGCACAACCCAGGTTTACCAGGCGGCCTTCGGCTAAAACAATAACGTCCTTACCGTCAACTGTGTATTTATCCACCTGTGGTTTTATCTCGATCTTGGTATTGCCATAAGCGCCGTTTAACCAGGCCATGTCGATCTCGTTATCGAAGTGACCGATGTTACAAACGATCGCTTTATCTTTTAACGCGCGGAAGTGCTTTTCGCGCACAATGTCTTTATTTCCGGTTGCGGTAACAACAATATCGGCTTCAGGGATAGCGGTAGAAAGCTTTTTCACTTCAAAGCCTTCCATTGCCGCCTGTAAAGCGCAGATTGGGTCGATCTCAGTAACGATAACACGAACACCCGCATTACGCAATGAATCAGCTGAGCCCTTGCCCACATCGCCATAGCCGCAAACGACCGCTACTTTACCCGCCATCATTACATCGGTTGCACGGCGAATGGCATCAACCAGCGACTCACGGCAGCCATATTTATTGTCGAATTTTGATTTTGTAACGGAATCATTCACATTGATTGCCGGCATGGGCAAAGTGCCCGCTTTCATACGCTCATACAAGCGGTGAACACCCGTGGTGGTTTCTTCGGACAGGCCTTTGATGCCTGCGATCAGTTCAGGGTATTTGTCCAGTACCATGTTGGTTAAATCGCCGCCGTCGTCCAGTATCATGTTTAGCGGTTCACGGTCTTCACCAAAGAACAATGTTTGCTCAATGCACCAGTCAAATTCCTCGGCGTTCATACCTTTCCAGGCGTATACAGAAGTACCGGCAGCTGCAATAGCGGCAGCGGCGTGGTCCTGGGTTGAAAAGATATTGCATGACGACCAGGTTACTTCTGCTCCGAGCGCTTGCAGCGTCTCGATTAACACAGCGGTTTGTATGGTCATGTGCAGGCATCCGGCAATACGCGCGCCTTTTAATGCCTTTGACGGTCCATACTCCTTGCGCAGTGCGATCAGGCCCGGCATTTCGGCTTCAGCAAGTTCTATTTCTTTGCGGCCCCACTGAGCCAGGGAAAGGTCTTTTACCTTGAATTTTTCGTATGCAGTTTCCGTTGTCGACATAAGCGTTTTTAATTATTTACACAAAAATAGGTGATTTGATTATAAAATCCAACCATAATCCATTTGATTGTTGTGTTTATCGCAAAATTGTTTTGGATCGGATAAACAGTTTGCATGTCGCTCACCCGGAAGGATCAGATCGATAAATTAAACTTCGATCATTTTGGGCTCGTACTGTTTGCTTAATTTTTGACTTTGGGCAAGTTTACTGTTTTGGGTCATCGAGAGGGTGCCATTGTAAATTGCGCCGTTTTCAACAGATAACGTTTGGGTTCTTATCTCGCCGGAAACTTTCCCTGTTGATTTGATTTCAATTGAGCTGGCCTGGATATTGCCGGTAACCGTGCCATAGATAAATATTTCCTTGGTAATGACGTTCCCATGTATCGAACCTTTCTCGCCCAATATCAGGCCCTCATCAACCATTACATCACCGGTAACCTGTCCGTCAATGCGGGCAAAGGCAGGCGCCCTGAGGTTGCCATCTAACATAGATCCTTCGCTTAACAACGTAGAGATAGACTGCAAATCGAGTGCAACAGGTTCTTTTTTAGAAAAAAGTGCCATGGCCTTTTATCTTAATTATTCAATGTGAGATAACTTATCGGATTAATTGCTTTACCATTTTTCCGTACTTCGTAATGCAGGTGCGTGCCGGTTGAGTGGCCGGTTGAGCCGACTTCGCCAATTTTTTGCCCTACTGTTACATCGTCTCCAACTTTTACACTTATCCTTGAAAGATGACCATATAGTGTTTCAAAATTGTTTGCGTGCGCTATCCGAACGCAATTCCCATAGCCGCCAGACCAGCCGGCAAAAACAACCCGGCCATTTGCTGTGCTCCTGGCTGCGTCGCCGCGGTTGCCCTGGAAATCGATACCGGGGTGGAACTCCGCATTTCCGGAATCAAATGGATCACTGCGATAGCCGAAATAAGACGTCAACGCACTGATGTGGGGGTATCCCATCGGGGTAAAGGCTACTGCATGCACCAGTCGGTCGAGATATTCATCGTATAGTGAGTAGGCTTCGTCGTCGGTAAGTTTTGCCGCATCGGCATTGCCGTTGCCGCCAATACCCTTGGTTGAGAATCCTTTTAAACCGCGTTTGTTCAAATAGTTATTGATCTTCTGCAGCTTGCCTTCTATAGACTGAATATAATTCTGCGCATTCCCATTGCTTTTCACCTGCGCTGCCGGCACCGGCGCCTGGCCTTTCAGCTTTGTGATCTGCGCCATCAGTTGCTTTTTCTCGTCTTCCTGCCTGCTGTTTTGCGATCGTAAATACACAATGACGCCACCCAGCAACACAATAACGGATGCGATTCCGATAGCATAGTGCCTTAGCCTGCTGATGTGTTTTGTTTTGACCCTTAGTGTTTTCGGCTCACTGTTTTTGTTAACAATTATTACCGTGCTGATATCAGAAGATTTGAACTTCATCTCAAAATTTTAAACTAAATAGGGCTGCCAAGATAGTAATTACAAGTTAAAAAACAAGATTAATTATTAATAAACCTTTTGTTAATATACCAAACTGTTTTGTACCAGTTTATTGCCCGGATAAGCCCAAAGTCAGCCGAATGTTATTATTCTTAATGGTTGGTGGAACATTGTTCTCAATTGTTACTTTTGTACTGGTTAAAAACAAGAAGTGATGTATCCTGAATATTTAGTAAGCCCCATGCGGGAAGAACTGACAAGTGTTGGATTTGAAGAGTTAAAAGATCCTGAAAACGTGACCAAAGCTATTAACAGCGAAGGGACAGTATTTGTTATGGTAAACTCGGTATGCGGATGTGCCGCTGCCAATGCACGGCCGGCAGCAAGGTTAGCCGTTAAAAATGAAAAGCATCCGGATAAACTCGTAACGGTGTTTGCCGGTATGGAGACCGATGCCGTTAACAAGGCACGCGCCTATATGCTGCCGTATCCACCGTCGTCGCCGGCGATGGCTTTATTTAAAGACGGCAAGCTTGTTCATATGATAGAGCGTTACCAGATTGAAGGCCGCCCGGCGCAGATGATTGCCGATAACCTGAAGCATGCGTTTGACCAGTATTGCTAAAAAGAAGTTTTATACCTATAATAAACCCCGGTTTGCCTGGCACACCGGGGTTTTATTTTTCGGGCGTTTTAGTCCGGGAAGCTTTAAACACTGTAAAGATTTGCCGGGCTTAGTGTAACAAATCGCGTCCGCCGTCTGTCTTACCCTAAATGAACGAAAAATTTTAACTTAATTTCGTAATATCCGGCCTTTGTTCAACAATATATGGTAAAATATTTAGTTTGCTTTGGTTATTTTCGCCTGTGCCCGGTAAAAAACATGACCTTCGTTTTGAAAGAAGGAAAGATCTATAATCAATAAAAAATCAGTTATATGAAAAACAATTTACCCGGGCGGGTATTTTTGAGCGGCCTTGTCGCAATGCTTGCCCTATCCTCCGCTTATGCACAAATGCCTGCAAAAGCCGATGACCCGCTAATGAAAATTTACAGGGCTACGCCGCCCAAGATCAACGATTTGGTACACACCAAACTGGAAGTTCGCTTCGACTACAAGAAGTGCTATATGTACGGAAAGGAATGGGTGACTTTAAAGCCGCATTTTTACCCTACCGACAGCTTAAGACTCGATGCCAAGGGCATGGACCTGAAAAATATTTCGCTGGTTAAGGAAGGCAAGCTAATCCCGCTTAAATACTCTTACGACGACAGCCTTACCGTTAATATCCATTTGGATAAAGAGTACCACAACGATGAAAACTATACCGTTTTTATCGACTATACTTCGAAGCCCAACCAGTTGAAGGTTAAAGGCAGCGCCGCCATCAATGATGCAAAAGGTTTGTATTTTATCAATCCGGACAGCGCCGAAAAAGACAAGCCGGTACAGATATGGACCCAGGGCGAAACCGAAAGCTCCTCGGCCTGGTTTCCAACCATTGACAAGCCGGAACAGAAGACAACCGACGAGATCATCATGACCGTACCTGCCAAGTATGTGACCTTGTCAAACGGTCGCCTTGCATCACAAAAATTGAATGGCGACGGCACACGTACCGATGATTGGAAAATGGAGCTGCCGCACTCGCCTTACCTGTTTATGATGGCGGTTGGTGATTTTAAGATTTATCACGATCACTGGCGCAACAAAGAGGTGAATTACTACCTCGAGCCGAAATACGCACCTTATGCCAAACAGATATTCGGCATGACACCTGAATTGATAGAGTTCTATTCAAAAACGCTGAATTATGATTTTGCATGGAACAAATATTCGCAGATTGTTGTGCGTGATTATGTGAGCGGCGCAATGGAAAACACGACTGCAACACTGCACGGTGACTATGTGCAGGCTACGCCCCGCGAACTTTTAGATGCCTATTATGACGACGGGCGCAGTACCATTGCGCATGAATTATTTCATCAATGGTTTGGTGACCTGGTTACCTGCGAAAGCTGGAGCAACCTGACGATGAACGAATCGTTTGCCGATTTCAGTGAAATGTTGTGGGCCGAGCATAAATATGGCAAAGATGAAGGGGATGCACACAGCTACCAGGCGCTGCAAGCTTATTTAAATTCGCCGGATGCATCGACAAAAGACCTTGTGCGTTTCCATTACGATGACAAGGAAGACGTTTTCGACGTGGTTACCTACCAAAAAGGTGGTCGTATTTTGAATATGCTGCGGAACTACTTAGGTGATGCGGCTTTCTTCAAAGGCCTTAACATCTACCTGACAACGAATGCCTTTAAGAATGGCGAAGCCCAACAATTACGTTTAGCAGAAGAGGAAGCCAGCGGGCTTGATCTGAACTGGTTCTTTAATGAATGGTATTATGGCGCCGGGCATCCCATACTGGACATTAACTACAAATGGGACGACGCCAGCAAAACCGAAACCGTATACCTGAAACAAAACCAGGATGGGCAAACCTTTAAGCTGCCGTTTGCGGTTGACATTTACGCCGGCGGCAAAAAGGACCGTTACAAAGTTTGGATGAATGATAAAGCCGATACGCTGACTTTCAAAGTTGCTTCGAAACCGGATTTGGTGAACGTTGACGGCGATAAAGTTTTGCTTTGCGCTAAAACGGATAATAAGACGCTGGAGGAATTTGAATTCCAATACTTTAACGCGCCGTTGTACCTTGATAGGTTGGAAGCGATCAATGCCGTTGCCGAAAAGCAATCGGACAAAGGCGCCCAAAAAGTACTTATCGCCTCGTTAAAAGACAAATATTACCGATTGCGTATTAAGGCGATCAATGCGTTGCACATGAGCAATGACGATATTCATAATGCTGCATTGCCTGTACTTACATCGCTGGCGCAGACAGACGATAACACATTGGTAAGGGCAGCTGCTATCACCGCATTGGGGAAATTAAAAGCCACCGGCAATATGGACATCTTTAAACAGGCTTTGACTAACCAATCGTATGCAGTAGAGGGAGCCGCCCTGGGCGCCATTGGCCAGACGGATCCTGCCCAGGCATTGACGCTTGCTAAAAACTTTGAAAAGGATAATGAAGGCGCGCTGACCACGGCCATTGTTACGGTTTATTCAACCAGCGGCAGTGATGACCAATGGCCGTTTGTGTATAATGTTTTCGAGAAAGCGGGACCGCAAGGGAAATTCAATGTTGTACGGGGTTTTGCTGCCATGATTGGCAATCTGAAGAACCCCGCCAATGCGCAGCAAGGGATCGCTGCACTAAAAGATATCGGCATAAAATACAAACAATTTGGTGTGGCCCCGTTTGTGACCGGTTTGCTTACGCAGATAAAAAGTGCACGCGCGGGCCTGAAGGATGATGCCTCGGCTGCTGCCGCTGATGACGC
>JABDGE010000109.1 GCA_013286235.1 Bacteroidota bacterium | reverse complement strand
CAGTGCCAGTTTAAGGAGAAAATATTTCAACAATGACCCCGCAAAAAAACTATCATTAACACCGCATTACCCTGCAATAATTACCATGAGTTCAGCAAAAAAAGTAGCATTAACCCTGTATTAACCCTGCAATACAAAAGTACCACAAGGAAAAAAAAGCACCTCAAAAGCTCATAAAAGTACCCCTGAAGTACACCGAAAGTACCTCAAAAGTACACGAAAAGTACATCAAAAGTACCCCGGAAGTACATCAAAAGCACCCTGGAAGTGCCGGCTTATCTCGTAATAAATATTTGTAAATAATTGATATTAAGTAATTTGTAATATTGAATATTTGTCCCGGGTGTCATTATGACCACGCGTAGAGACGCAATATTTTGCGTCCGTCCGAAATGCGTCGCCTTCCGGCTATGAACCATGAACTATGAACCAAAACAAACTGCCACTGCTACTGCCGCTCTCCCCTTCCGGCTATGAACTATGAACCATGAACCATGAACCCTCGCCCATCCGCACCGCCCACTCACAACCACCCACTGCCAACTCACCCCTCACCCACAACCTTTTAGTACGCTTAGCGTAAAAGGCCTTACCACGCCTGCAATTATAACCGATTGATTGATAATGAATGATTAGTGCCCTCATGAGAACAATATTGCGGATAGGAAAAAGCCTCCTTTTTTCTATGGTTTTGCCTTTGCTGGCATTTTCGCAGCAGCAGAGCCTGAATTTTGAACATTTTGGAACGAGGGAAGGGCTGTCGCAAATTAATGTGAACTGCATTATACAGGATAGCCGCGGTTTTATGTGGATAGGCAGCCGTAACGGTCTGAATCGTTACGACGGGTACAAATTTATTGTGTACCGGTACGACTCAAAAAACGACAGTACCCTGAGCAATAATATGATCACCGACCTGGTTGAGGATGGGGATGGTAACATCTGGATAGCTACGCAGAGCGGCTTAAACAGGTACGAACGGAAAACCGGCATATTTACCCGGTATATGCATGATGCGCATAACGCCAATAGCTTGGCCAATAACATTATCAACCGGTTGGCCATAGCGCATGGAGATATTCTTTGGATTGCCACGCAAAATGGAGGATTGGATCGCTTTAACATCCACGCCGGGAAATTCGAGCACCACCTGCTGCGCGAGGGCGTGTCGGGCACCATCAATGACAATAATGTGCGTACGGTTTACATCGATTCGCATGATAATTTATGGGCCGGAACGTCAACCGGGGGCTTAAATCGTTATAACCCAAAAACCAATTCCTTCTCGGTATTCCTCTTTACAGATCCCGTTACCGGGCATCAATCGGGGCATAACGTAATTTGTATTACCCCTGAAAACGACCACCAGTTGTGGATAGGAACACAGGAAGATGGCTTGTACCTTTTTGATACTACCAACGGCAAATTCACGTGTTTCAGGCATGACGATCATAACCCGAACACGCTTTCGGGCAATACGATTTATAGCCTTCGAAAAGACGAATCCGGAAATTTATGGATCGGAACCGAAAATGGCGGTCTTTCCATATTGGATCCTAAAACAAACCGGTTCTACCACTACGCTCATGACGACGTAGATCAAAACAGCATTGACGGCAACTCCATATACGCCATCTGCCGCGACCGGCTGGGGAACATGTGGCTGGGTGCATTCAGCGGCGGCGTAAACCTGTTTAAGAAAACAACGTCGAGCTTTACGTCTTACCGCCATAACTCCCTGCCGAACAGCCTGTCAAATAATTATGTGCTATCGTTATTTGAGGACAAAGAAAAAAACATCTGGGTGGGTACTGACGGCGGCGGTTTAAACAAGTTCGACCCGGCAACGGGCACTTTTATCAACTTTAAGCACCAGCCTGACGATAAAAACGGCATTTCAGGCAATTATGTACTGATTGTTAACCAGGACAGTGACGGCGATCTATGGATGGGTACCTGGGGAAATGGTATAACCGTAATGAACCCTAAAACACAGGCCTGCACGTATTTTAACAAGGACGCGGCCGGCCCGCACCAGTTGAGCGGCAACAACATTTACAATTTGATTCAAACAAAGGATAAAAAAATATGGATCAGCGTTTTTGGAGAGGGTTTGGATTGTTACGACAAGGTAAATAACACCATGACCCGTTACAAGCTTAACGTAAATGATCCAAAAAGCATCAGCAGCAATTATAGCTATGCCTTGCACGAGGATAGCAAAGGCCGGTTGTGGATAGGTACATCCGATGCCGGGCTCGACTTGCTCGACCGCAAAACAAATACTTTTACGCATTTTTTGCACGACGAAAAAAGGAATAGCCTGAGCAACAACGGGGTTACCGATATTTTTGAAGACACTAAAGGCCAATTATGGTTATGCACCCTTGCGGGGCTTGACCTGTTTGACCCTGATTCAAGCACTTTTAAAGTCTTTTCTAAAAAGGACGGCTTGCCAAGCGATATTATTTATGCAGTCCGGGAAGATAAAAAGGGTAAGCTTTGGGTGTCGACCAACGGCGGCATAGCCACTTTCAATCCCGGGACAGGTAAGTTTAAGAATTTCACAACGGAAGACGGTGTTCAGGGCGACGAATTTAAACCGCATTCAGCATTATTAGCCAGCAACGGGCGGCTATATTTTGGCGGGGTTAACGGCTTTAATGCTTTCTACCCCGACCAGATATTAAAGCCCATTGCGGTATCTCCGCTTGTGATCACTTCGATTGAGGTTGCCAACAAGCCGTTGGAAATTGCCAAAGACGCAAAGGATCCTTCCCCATTAAAAGAAGACATTTCCGATACAAGATCAGTCATCCTATCGTACAAACAAACAGGGATCACATTGGAGTTCGCAGCCCTCGATTTTGGCTCGGCCGATAAAAAGCAGTATGCTTATAAGCTTGAAAACTTTGACAGCGAATGGAATTACATAGGCGATAAAAACAGCGCATCGTACACCAACCTTTCCCCTGGTCGGTATGAGTTTAAGCTAAAATACCGTAACAGCGCCGGGGTATGGTCGCCGGTAAAGGATAGCCTTCAAATAATTATCGTTCCACCGTTTTGGCTCACCTGGTGGTTTGAACTGTTGGCCGTGGTATTGGTTACGGGGGCGATCATTGCCTTATTCCGGCACCGCGTAAAATCGATAAAGCTAAGGCAGCTGATGCTGGAAAAACTCGTGGAGGAACGTACCGGGATGCTGGCCAGGATGACAGCCGACGAACGCAGCGCCCGCGAAGGAGCCGAGAAGGCCCTGGCCGTAGCTGAACGGGCAAGAATAGAGGCCTCAAAAGCAAGGGAAGAGGCAGAAAAGGCGAACCAGGCCAAAAGTGTATTCCTGGCAACGATGAGTCATGAGATAAGGACGCCCATGAATGGGGTGCTGGGCATGGCGACACTGCTGAACGAAACGGAACTTAACTGCGAGCAGCGCGAATACGCACAAACGATTGTCCACAGCGGCGAAGCTCTGCTGAACGTAATCAATGATATACTGGATTTCTCGAAGATCGAATCAGGTAAAATGGAACTTGACGCACACGACTTCGAGCTGCGTAGTTGCGTGGAGGAAATTTTGGACCTTTTTGCGGCGAAATCAGCTGATTTGGGTATTGACCTGATCTACCATATGGAACCAAATCTGCCTGCGATCGTACACGGCGATGGCATGCGGCTGCGGCAGGTATTGATCAACTTGCTGGGCAACGCTATTAAGTTTACACCGGCAGGCGAAATATTTCTTTCGGTACACCAGGTTCGCGCCGCAGACAACGAAATAGAAATTGGGTTTGACGTATGTGACACCGGAATAGGCATTCCTGCCGAAAAACTGTCGAGGCTGTTTGAGGCATTTTCGCAGGTTGATTCGTCTACCACCCGTAAGTATGGCGGCTCTGGCCTTGGCCTGGCCATCTGCAAACGGCTGATCAATTTGATGGGAGGAGACATTTCGGTAAAAAGCGAGGCGGGAAAAGGCACCGTGTTCAGCTTCAGCATTAAGTGCCAGGCCAGCGACAGCCCTCAAATTATTGCCGACCCGACAAACAGGGAGCGTTTGAAAGGGAAGAAAGTGCTTGTGGTTGATGATAATTTCACCAACAGGCGCATACTTCAACTCCAAACCGAGCACATGCAACTGGCTCCATTGATGGCTGCAAGCGGCCACGAAGCGCTTGAGCTGCTGGAAGCTAACGATGGCATCGAACTCATTATCACCGATATGCAAATGCCGGATATGGACGGAGTAATGCTGAGCGCGCTTATTAAAAAGCAATGGAAAGACATTCCGATTGTTTTGCTGAGTTCCATAGGAGATGACAACCTTAAAAACTTCCCGGAGTTATTTGCATCGGTTTTAACAAAGCCGGTTAAGCCACTGCATTTAGAGAAGGTCATCCTGGCGCAATTCCATGCCGGTCCGGCCAGGCCCGAACTGCAAAAAAGCGTTCAAAATAAATTGAACAGCGAGTTTGCCCTTGCAAACCCCTTGAATATCCTTGTGGCGGAAGACAACCTGATCAACCAGAAAATGATATTGAAGGTGTTGGAAAAGCTTGGATACAATGCCGACCTGGCCAATCACGGCAAAGAGGTGATACAAATGCTCAACCGGCAATCCTATGATCTGATATTGATGGATGTGCAGATGCCTGAAATGGATGGATTGGAATGTACCCGCTATATCAGGGAACATCATAAAATACAGCCCATAATTATCGCCATGACAGCCAATGCCATGGTTGAGGACAGGGAGGAATGTATCCGCGCCGGCATGAATAATTACCTTCCCAAGCCGGTTAAGATGGATGCGCTGATAGCTATGCTGGGCAACATCAAACATAGCCAGCCGGTTTCTGCTTAATACCTCACCAGGCGTCGGTCACAGCCGCCAAAAGGTGATGGGGGGCGATCCACCAACTGGCGGAACACACGCAAGTCAACGCGTAGAATGCTATCATGACCGTCCGCCAACTGCCACTCTGCCATCCGCCAACTGTGCCAGCTGCGCCAACCGCCAACCGCCCACTGCTACTGCCGCTCACGATTCACTACTCACCATTCTCTAAAAAACCTTCGCCCGGCTATATTAAATCAATATTAAGCATATTATATTTACAGCCGATTCAGCTAAATGAAGAAACCGGAGTTTTCCTGATATGCTAAAACATCCCCTAACTGCCGGCATCGGGTTAATGACGCTGTTTACCCTGCTCACCTATGCCAACCACTTTGAAAATTCGTTCCATTTCGACGATTTTCATACCATCGTAAACAATGCGAACATCCGTACGCTAAAGAATATACCGCTTTTTTTTACCGACGGAAGCACCAGCAGCGTGCTGCCACAAAACCAGGCCTACAGGCCGGTTACCGTTTTGTCTCTTGCCCTGGACTATTGGCTGGCCGGCGATTACTACCCATCGTACTTCCAAACCCCGACATTTATTTTATTCCTGTTGCAAGGGGCTTTGATGGTGTACTTTTTCAGGAAAATATTCGACGCTTCATCAACCAACAGCCAAAATGGATGGATGGCGGTATTGATCGTTACCTGGTACATGCTGCACCCGGCCATGGCCGAAACGGTGAACTATATTATTGCGCGCACGGATCTGCAATCCACGCTGCTCGTTTTGCTTGGTTTTATGCTGTACATCAGCTCGCCTTTTTGCCGTAAAACGTATCTATACCTATTTGTGGTGGGCATAGGCATTTTGTGTAAAACAACCGCGGTTATGTTTGCCCCGATGCTTTTCTTTTATATCCTGTTTTTTGAATCAGGACTCAGTTTGGCTGATCTGTTTAGAAAAGTACACCGCAAACAGGTTTTAAACACGCTGGTAAAAACGCTCCCGGCCCTGGCCTTTTGCGGCCTGCTTTTTTGGTTTACGGGTAAAATGACCCCAAGTAGCTGGCAGCCCGGAGGTACCAGCGCTTTAAAATATTTGATCACGCAGCCCTTCGTAATTCTCCACTATTTTGGCGAGTTCTTTTTACCGACCAGCCTGAGCGCCGATACTGATTGGAAACTGCTGCCATCGATATGGGATATACGTTTTTTTGCCGGCTGCGCTTTTGTTGTTGCGATGTTCGCAATAGCATTTTACACGTCAAAGCGAAAAGAAACAAGGCCCGTCAGCTTTGGCATCCTGTGGTTCTTTTTGGCGTTGGGGCCAACATCAAGCATTATTCCGCTTGCCGAAGTGTTGAACGATCACCGGATGTTTTTTCCATTTGTGGGCCTGGTAATGAGCGTGGGCTGGACCTTAGTCCTGCTTTGGCAAAAATATGGTTCGCCGGCAAACAAGCGGCGCGCCCTTGCGCTAATTGCCATAGCGCTGATATGTTATGCCTGCGGGACCTATCAGCGCAACCAGGTTTGGCACGACGAAGCAAGCCTTTGGCACGATGTAACTATAAAAAGCCCCGGCAATGCCAGGGGGCTTATGAATTACGGCCTGGCGCTTTACTCGCAAGGTGACTATCCCGGCGCGGAAGCATATTTAAAAAAGGCTGAAAAGCTCACCCCCGAATATTCCGTTATCTATACCAACCTCGGCCTGATCAAAGAGATGGAAGGCGATCCGGTACTTGCCGAAAATTATTATAAATCGGGCGTTAAACTCGGCAGCACAATGCCCGATCCGTTATGTTATTATGCCGATTTCCTCGTAAAGCAATGGCGGTATTCCGAAGCGGCGCCCCTGCTGGAGCAATCTATCAAGCTTTCGCCACTCTATCTTACGCCCCGTATGCAGCTGATGGATCTGTATTCGATGACCGGCGACTGGGATAGTCTAAAGCTGCAGGCACAGCAGACGCTCAGGTTCGCGCCGCAAAACGCTTATGTGCTCAGCTACCTTGCCGCGGCTGAAAAAAAAGAAAATGAACTGGATTATGCGTTGGAGAATATTGAGAAAAATCCAACCACAGCGCAATATGCCGATCTCGCCGCAAAGGATTTCAAGGCGATGCGTTTTGAACAATGCATAGCCGTTTCAGAATTATCGTTAAAAATAGATCCAAAGGACATATACGCTTATAATAATATTGGTGCGGCTTATAACAAGCTCCACGAGTACGACAAAGCAGCCGATGTGTTAAAAAAAGCATTGGCGATAAATCCGGGATTTTTATTGGCCAAAAATAATCTTAAAGTGGCCGAAGACGGGTTAAAAAACGGAGTGGCCGGCGCTGTTAATCCTTTAGCGGACAATTACATAAACCTAAGCCTTTACTACTTTAACGAGGGAAGATATTTGGATTGCATTAACGCGTGCAACTATGCCCTAATCTTAAGGCCGGCATATGATCTTGCCTACAACAACATTTGCGCAGCTGATAACAAGCTCGGAAAGTATGATGATGCGATAGCCGCTGCGAAAACGGGCTTACAGCATAACCCGCAAAACACCATATTGAGAAACAACCTGGCAGAGGCCGTCTCCAAAAAAAGCGGTCCGACCAGGTAAATTGTTGTTTATCAGCTATCCTTCCCGTCACGGTCTCTCGAAGAGAACCCTGCGCTGTACTATTAGAACCAATATCGCCACTGCTGCTGCCACTGCCACTACGATTCCGAGACTCTTGGCTCTTGGTTCTTGGCTCTTGGTTCTCATTCACAGCTATTCCTTTATAAAAAAGAACACCCGAGTATCGGGCTTTGATGATTCGATAACCGGCTTTAGCAAAGCTATACCCGAAGTCAACACCCCGGCTTTAAATTTATTTACGCTGCTGTCTGAGCTGATACGTTCCTTCACCGTTGAAAAATTCACCGACTTCAACGCCATGTCGGCAGTGTTTTTAAAACCGTGCTTCGTTAAAAGCATTTTGAGGTTTTTTTGATTGAAGTAATTCATGTGCGGGCTGTGGAAGTTGAATTGCCACATGCGGGTAAGAAACGAGCTGATACCAAATCTGTTAAGCAATATAGCTGTTCTGTAAAAAAAGCCGTCGCTCATAGGCAGGTTGATGACTAGGACGCCATCGTCTGCCAAATCGGCTTTCAGCGCCGACAGCAATTCATCAATGTCTTTGATGTGCTCAAAAACATCGTTAAAGATGATAAAATCGTAGCCATTTTTGGTTTTTACATCTACCTCGGGATAAAAGCCGTAACGAACGTTCAGCCGGTTGGCCTTATGATAGGCCTGGTGCGAGGTTTCAGGTTCAATGCCAATGCAGTCAATCCCTCCGTCCTGGCAAACTTTTAGCCACCAGCCGTTACCGGTGCCGATCTCGAGTCCGGTTATTTGCCCGGGCTTCGCTTCTTCCAGGGCTTTAACAATGGTTTCAAAGTTATCGAAACGAAGCTGTTTTAAGCCGATTTCCCTTGGTCCTTCCTCCAGGCTGGACTTAAACGAAAAATCGAAGCCGGCGTCCGAAGTGTACAATCCGCAAGTCGGGCATTTGTAAATATTGAACTTAAGCTTAAACTTAAGCTTAGAAGGGTTGCCGCAAACCGGGCATGTTATATGGTCCATCAAATACTTATCTTATATCCAGTCTATTTTAATTCAACGTAAATTGAAATAGAACTTTTGATCATCAACTTTTCTGCTTTCCGCTTTCTGCTTTTACATCTTTGCCTTGGCCTGTTCCTCTTTGTTCATATTTTCTTTCAAAAGCGCCAGCTCCTGTGTGAGCCGGGTAATGCTGTGGTGCGACCGGGAACTTACCACCGACAAATGTAGCAGGTAAACAAGGATAATAAATATAAACGCTGTAAAAACCAGGTTAGGCGGGTCGAATACGCCGAATATTTTCGACATGAGTTCCAGCCCTTTTGTCCAAAACGAAAACACGATCAGCAACAAGGTAAAAACGCACCAGGCAATCGCATATTCTTCGCGCAATTTGCCTTTAATGATCAACCTCGCTACATACGCGATAAAAAGAAAGTTGATTAAAATGGTGATGATTTGAATGCGGGTCATGGCTAATTAAGTTTGCGGATAAATATAAATAACATACTTATGGTTACTTTGAGGCAATAATAGATGGAAGCGAAGTTACGGATGGACGACTGACCGGCGAGCCGTTCGCTCATCATCACGGGAACTTCTTGTATGGTCAAGCCTGCTTTTGAAAACAGTACCAACGAAGCCGGTTCGGGATATTCATCCGGATATTTGTCAACCGCAATGGCGATGGCTTTTTTGTCAAACAGCCTGAAACCGGAGGTGCTGTCGTAAATACTTTTGCCGGTAAGCACCTTGTTCAGCCAATGAAAATACCTGATTCCCACCCTGCGGGCAAAAGATGATTTAAAACCACCTTCGACAAGGAATCGTGAGCCAATGGTAACACCCGACTTTTTTTGTTCGTAATCATCGACGAGTTTTGGTAATTCGCGTGGCGGATGCTGACCGTCGCCATCCATTTGCACCGCCAGGTCGAACCCATTTTGCTTTGCATATAAAAGACCGGTTTGAACAGCCCCGCCGATTCCCAGGTTAACCGAAAGATCCAGTAAAACAACGGGGTATAGTGCCGCCACCCATTTAGTATCATCCCCGGATGAATCGTTCACCACGGCAATTTTCATTTGGTAGTGAGCAGGGAGCTTAAGCAGAAAAAGCTGCTCCAACAGGAGCGGGAGTGTATTTCCCTCGTTATAACATGGAATGATGACGAGAATTTTAGTCATTAATGTTTGACTGCTATACTGTGGAATTTAAGACGCTAATATATTGTATAATTCCATTTTTGAAATTCACAATGCAGCCAAAGTTTTTAACCTTTTTGGGTTTGCAAGATAAATGCATCGGCAGTTAAAAATTATTTTTTAGTTAATTCTTTGACTCAACCCTTTTCTATTGTATATTTGGATATACCTATTATAGGCCAATACGACGAGAAGTAATTCAAAAAAAGGGTTTACTTTCAATTGATATTGCCATGCCGACCGAAATTTTGCGTCAATCTTCTTCTATCGAAAGATTATGTCCCTGCGGTAAAACGAGCTGGTCTGATCTTCAGCGTATCCCAAGAGGGCCATTTGTAAAAGTGTTCCTTTTTTGGCTGCCGATACGGCGATATCGTTGTTTTAAATGCAGGCGAAAAAGACTTGTTATCGCGTAACGCCCGACTTTTTTAGTTTCGGGGCCCATTTTTCCATCTTCGCTGTATATAGGTTATCCGCCAGCTGGCGGACGTGAGTCCCAGTTTCTTTGCGCCACCGCAAAAGCTAAGGCGGCACGCGGTCGGTGCTGATAGCTATCGGGATTACTGACTTTCGGATTCTCGAACTTCCAGACTTTCCGACCTTTCGCATTTTCGAACTTCCAGACTTCCAGACTTCCAGACTTCCAGACTTTCAGACTAAATTATATTTCGTAGCCGTTTTGTCAGCAAAAGGCTATTTTTATCCCATCAAATTATAAATAAACAAACGCAACTATTTTATTTGTTTTTTAATATCATTTATGGACAGACGGCATTTTGTGAAGGTATCGGCTGCTGCCTCGGCGGCTTTAGTGTTTGGGAGGATTACCAATGCTTCTGCAGGACCAAACCTTGTGAACACCCCTGATGAAGTATGGATGGAATCCGACGCGGGTTGGTTTCAATTGAAGCGGCGCGGAAACAAGGTATTCGTTTTTGACGATGTAATAGTTGATTTAAAGCAGAACGACGACGCTGGAGGGGTTTATATAAATGCGCCGAAAACTGCCCTAAGGGCTGTTCGCTTAAAATGGCAGTACCAAACAAAGGCCGGTGTAAACTGCCTGGGCGACGAATGGGAGCGTTTATATGGAGATGCCGCATGGCAGAACCCCGATGAAAATACCAAATACGCATGGTATGTGCTGCTTTACGATGACAGGCAGACTGCTTGCTTCGGGGTTAAAACGGCTTGCAATGCGCTTTGCTGGTGGAGGGTGAGCAGCCACAGCATCGAACTTACTTTAGATCTCCATTCTGGCGGAAACGGGGTTGAGCTGGGCGAAAGAAAGCTTCATGCGGCGGATATCGTCACTGATCAAAGCATCAATTCTGAAAGACCTTTTTTAACAGCACGCCGGTTTTGTGCGTTGATGTGCGACAAACCCCGGTTACCCAAACAGCCGGTTTACGGTATTAACGACTGGTATTTTGCCTACGGGAATAACTCCTTCGACCTGATTAAAAAAACGACCGCAGCGATGGCTGAGTTGGTTAGCAATACGGATAACCGGCCGTTTTCAGTGATCGACGCCGGCTGGGCGCAATATTCGCCTTCATTGCCAAATGACGGAGGATGGGCGGATGATTTTTCGAAGCCGAATGCTAAGTTTAAGGACATGCATTTAATGGCAGAGGAAATTGAAAAGCTGGGCATGCGGCCGGGGCTATGGACACGCCCGCTTTGTGCAAAATACAATGATAACCCCAACCTGCTGGCGCCTAAAATTACTGGCCGCGACAATCCGAAGAACCCGGTCCTCGACCCGACAATCCCGGAAAATATTGAAAGGGTAAAGCACAATATTTCTACTTATAAAGAATGGGGCTTTAAGCTGGTGAAGCACGATTACAGTACCTATGACATAACAGGCAGGTGGGGTTTCGAGATGAAAGAGAGCATTACCGAACCGGGCTGGAGCTTTAAGGATAAAAGCAAAACTAACGCCGAGATCATCAAACACCTTTATGAGTCGATCCGTGAGGCGGCGGGAGATATGTACCTCATCGGCTGCAACACCATGAGCCATCTGTCGGCAGGGATTTTTGAGCTGAATAGGGTTGGCGACGATACCAGCGGGAAAGAATGGGCGCGGACGCGAAAAATGGGTATCAATTCATTGGCTTTCCGGATGTCCCAGCATAATAATTTTTATGCGGCGGATGGCGATTGCGTGGGGCTGACCACTGCGGTGTCCTGGGAAAAGAATAAACAATGGATGCAGCTGCTGGCCGAAAGCAGCGCGCCGCTTTTTATTTCAGCGCAGCCGGAGGCCCTGGGAGCCGAACAAAAGGCTTTTATTAAACAATGCTTCGCCAAAGCAGCAAAAGTTCAGCCGATTGGCGAACCGCTCGACTGGCTGGACAACCCTTTCCCGGCAAAATGGAAGCTGAATGGCCGGGAGGTCGATTTCGACTGGGACTGATGAAAAAATTAAATAACAATCATATGAAAGCGCAGTATTCTTTTTCCGCTTTTAAATTTTGCTGTTCTGCTTTTGTTATTGTGGCGGCCATTAGCTGCAACGGCAATAACGGCAGGCTAAGTGCAGAAGGCGGGAAACTTGTAACGGACAGTTCAAGTAACCTGATGATGCATATCGCAAGGGACATCTCGGCAAAAGGCCCGATAGCCTGGGTGGATTATTTTGAAGATGCCCCAGGATTTTTTATGGCATCAGGCGGCCAGCTCGCGCTCAAAGATCACCAGTCCGCCGTATTATTTGTTAAAAACACATTGGTTAAAACCATGCCGCAGATCAAGCTTAGCTGGCAAAATGTAAGAATCGACCCAATCAACGATGATTTTTCGGCAATCGGGGCTGATTTTCACGAGGATATAACGCTGGCTAACGGCACAACTATGCCATTTGGCGGATACTTTACAGGAGTTGCCCATTTCGATGGGAAATCCTGGAAATTAAGGAACCTTCATTGGTCGATCAAGGGGCAGTAGAAATGTCCTTTTGCCAGAAAAGATTTTTAATGGCC
>JABDGE010000108.1 GCA_013286235.1 Bacteroidota bacterium | reverse complement strand
TGGGGATCATGATAATAATTCTTAATCAAATTTCCGTCAAACCGGTTTAAACCATTTCTGGCGCCTATCCATACAAAGCCATTCACATCTTTCAGTATAAAAGAGGTTTCAGCCTGCGACAAGCCGTCATAAATAGTCCAGTGAACAGCACGGTATTTATTTGCTGCGGCTTTCACCGGCGCCTGCTGCGCATTTGAAAAACTCGCATTTAAACAAAATACCAGCGACACCAGGATGTATAAAAAAGCAAAAGGAACAGGAAGCCCGGCTTTCATTGCCTTATATTTAAAAAATGCAGAAATTCATCTTTATGTGTACGGGAGAGCTCTATTTCATGCCCGTTACTCATAACAATTTCGCCACCTTCGCCTCTTCTGTACATTTTTACATGCGCCAGGTTTATCAGGTAAGACCGGTGCGCCCGGAAAAAGGATTGTGCGGTTAATATTTCATCGTATTGTTTTAAGGTATAGCTGGATAAAACACATTTTTTATCAGTAAGATAAAATTCCGTGTAGTTGCTGTTTGCACGGCAGTAAACAATTTCATTTAGGGGAATAATTATAAAGCCTTCCCCTGTTGGTACAGCAATTTTGTCGTGAATTTTTTGCGGGTTTTTTATATCCTGGTATAATTGTTCTACCTGCACTTTTGACACGGGCTGCAGCGCCGCCGTTTGTTGTTTAACTTTATTTACAGCCGCAATCAATTCATCTGTTAGTATGGGTTTCAGTAAATAATCAATAGCATTAAAACGAAACGCTTTTACGGCATATTGATCAAATGCGGTAGTAAAAATAAGCGCAAAATTAATTGCGGGTAAACGGTTTAAGAGGTCAAAACCTGTTTCACCTTTCATTTGTATATCAAGAAAAACGATATTTGGATTACATAATTTTATTCCTTTCAATCCTTCTTCAACAGTAGATGCCTCCCCGGCCAGAATGATGTCGGGGAAATGCTGACGCAGCATGTTATTTAAAAAATTCCGGCTTTGGAATTCATCGTCTATTATAAAAGCTTTAAGCATAATGCGCTGTTATAAGATTGAAATATATTTTTATTTCCTGTTAAATAAACACTTGCCATCTTAGGTGATAAATCCTTATTCGAACACATTGCTGTCAGAAAAAACTAAGTCAATAAAAATAAGGGTTCTTATCAAGATTGAATTAAATTTTGATGTTTTTACAAAAAACTGCCCCTATCAAAAAAAGGCGCCCGGAGGTTTACGTATAGTATTGTTTTTCCAAGCTAATCTTTTCTATAACGGGATATTTCGACCGCCGATGTGGTCTTGAACTTTACGAACACCTTTTCTTAGGACTCCATATCTTTCAATTATCCTGTTATTATAGTTGCCTTATGACTATTGCAGATGTTACTGACTACACGCATCAGCATCGCCACCAGCGTATTCCCGACAGGCGGTCTGCGACAAACCCTGCGGGGACGGAAAGTTAAAGGGGGAAAAGCCAAATTGCAACAGAAAATACATCGCAAACCCAATGATCGTCGGGCCAAGACTTATCAAAAAATAAGATTAATTTTAAAGCCGTCAAATAAAAATACAATCCTTGATAGGTTCGAATTTTTAAATTCGGGTAATCTCAAATAGGTTTTTATATGAAAAGATATTTTTTAGCTCTCCTTTTGTTCCTGTCTTTTTCAGGTTATTCACAAAATACGATTAGTAATTACAAATATGTAATAGTGCCCGAAAAGTTTAATTTCCTTAAGCAAAAGGATCAGTATTCATTAAACAGCCTCACCAAAGGTCTTTTGGAATATAAAGGCTTTACGGTCTATTATGACAACACTGAATTGCCCGGCGAAGTGGCTAATAATAGATGCCGGGCATTGAGTGCTGACGTATTGGACAAAAATGGAATGTTTACCACTACTCTCACCGTTGTATTAAAGGATTGCCAGGGCAATATTATTTTTCAAAGTAAAGCGGGCGAAAGCCGGGAGAAAGATTATAGAATTGCTTATAACATGGCTCTAAGGGATGCTTTTACATCCTTAGACCCGGTTCCGTATGCCTACAACGGATCAACCAATGAGCCGACCCAGTCACCAGCTGTTCCGGCCAAACCTGCAACACCAACCGTAACAGCTTTAACAGAACCTGTAAAATCAACAGAAGCTGTAACCAGTAAGCCGGTTCAGCCAACCGCTGCTCCGGCCGCATCTGCGACGCCAACAGTAACAGCTTTAACAGAACCTGTAAAATCAACAGAAGTTGTAACCAACAAGCCGGTCCAGCCAATGGTTAACACAACTGATTCAGCAGCATCTGTAAAATCAACAGAAGTTGTTCCCAACAAGCCGGTCCAGCCAATGGTTACAACAACTGCCTCAGCAGCACCTGTAAAATCAACTGATGCGGTAAGTAATCAGCCTGAGGGAACATTATATGCCCAGGCAATAGCAAACGGGTATCAATTGATTGACACTACGCCGAAAATAGTTTTAACCCTCCTGAAAACCTCGGCAGAGAATTATTTTATAGCCAGTAACGGTACTGTTAATGGAATAGTCCTGAAAAAGAACGAAGATTGGTTTTTCGAATACTATAAGGATGGTAAGCTTATTTCTGAAAAGCTGCTTGTTAAATTTTAAAGCCAGTCTTTCGATCGGCTTTTATAAGCTTATTCATAATAGGGCGTGTGTTTATCGGTAAACTGTCTTTCGGCTTCCGTCCAGTTTTCATTAATGGCGGTCCTGTTACTGTTTAAATCATTGTTGGTCTCATTATAGGCATTAACCCCGTCATTCATATCGCTTACGGCTTTATTATAAGCGTCAACATCCTGCTGTGTGCGTTGGTTGTCGGCTTTGGCATCCATTGCAGCTTTCAGTTTGGTAAAATTCTCTTCCTTTAAAAAAAAATCCGTGACCTTAGGTATCTTCGTTTCTGCCTCCTGCTTATAAAATGTCAGCGCCTGTTTGCCGGCATTTACCAAACCCGGGTCATTTTCATAATTGTGAAGGGTATCAAGCACTGCAAGGCCCTCTATGGCAAATTTATCAAGCGCGCTTCGTACCTGTTCAATTTTGGTCACGTTTTTTTGGTTAATGGCTTCTACAAGCTGACCATCTTCCCAGTTACATTTAAAAAATAGCAGGTACACTTTATCACGGTAGTCGCTCACGTTGTCGGCGGTTTGCATTTTTTCGGCAAGCTCTGATTTTTCCGAAATTATGCGTACATTATATTTGGCGGCAAAAGTATTGCCTGCTTGTGTAATGCGCTGGTTGGCAACTTTTAAGGTATCATTTGTGGCTTCCTGCAACAGCAGGTAGGCTTGCATGTCATCATAGCTCTGTTGAGCAATGTCTTCCATATTTACAATATGGGCGTAATCTTCATTAAATATTTTATAGCAAAGCTGTACATAAGTGAGGCTGCTTTGGCGAAGCGAGTTATCGCCCTTATAATCGGGAAAACCGGTTATGGTGTTTTGGCAGTTGATGATACTGCTAACGGCCTGTTCGCGCATTTTATCGATCTTGCGTTTTCGGCCGCTATGGGCGGAGGCGCTGATATAGGCCATGTAGGCTTTGCTCATGTTGGTTTCGGCGGTGGTAATGGCTGTCATATAAGTGCCCGGATCGGAGGTGATATCCTGCGCTTTGGCAGGTGTCGGGAGAGTGCATATCCATGCCGATACTAAAAATACAGGGAATAATAGTTGTTTCATAAAACGGTTTTTTCTTGGTTCTTGCTTCTTGACTCTCGAAGTTTATTTTTTTAATTGTAAAAGCACATCATAAGCAATGCTAATATAAGCATCGGCAGCTACCTGGCGGCTAAACTCTTCATTCATATCTTTTAAGTCCTGGTCGGCCTGCAGCCTGGCAAGTTCATATTGGTTATTTTGCACTGTGAAATTTTTTGATGGTGTGCCGGCCGTCAGCATACTATCGTCATACTTCTCGCTTGCATCCATACCGGCAATAGCGTCATTGATATTGAGCGAAATATCCTTTGCTGCCTTTTTTTGTTTCGACAAAGCGATAATAGCTTTAACCGCGTTAAAATATTTACTGGTATCAATTTCCGTTTGCATGCTTTGTGCCAATGTTTTTACAGGCAGGGGGGGATAGGGCGTGTAATACTTATTGGGCGCAATAACGCCGGGGAGCAGGGCATTGGGGGCGTCGGCTTCTTTGTTGATGTAGGCATCCAGCAGATCGGGTAGAATAATATCGGGCTGCACACCGTTAAATTGCGCGCTGGCGCCGGTTACCCTGTAAAGCTTGCTGACGGTTAGCTTTAAATAGTTTTCTGTATGTTTTTGAAAAAAGTTTTCGGGGGTAACGGTGGTGTCCATCGGTAAAACAACCTGCATGGTTGCCTTGCCATAAGTGGGCGCCCCAACAATTACTGCCCGGTTATAATCCTGCAAAGTACCTGCAACCAATTCGGCCGCCGAAGCGCTGTATCCATTTACCATTAACGCCAGTGGCCCATCATAAATAGTGCCCCTGTTTATATCTTTTAAAACAGCTGTTTTGGCATTCCTGCCCTGTACCTGCGCAACCGGACCGACGTCGATAAAAATACCCGCAAGCTCGGTGGCTTCCTGTACCGACCCACCTCCGTTATTTCTAATATCCAGTATCAGCCCGTTTATATTTTCTTTTTTTAGTTTCAATATTTCACGGCCCACATCGTTTGCACAGCCATTAAGGCCGTCATTGCCTGTTATCCAATCCTCATAAAAAGCGGGCAGGTAGATGTATCCAATGCTACTGTTCGCGCCTTTCAGTATAAAGCTTTTTACTTTATCATCGTCATCACTTGCGGCTATTTCTTTTATTAATGAAACTTTTACAATGGAACCATCCGCCTTTTTAACCGTGAACAATACCTTTTGATGGCCGCTTTCACCGATGAGCGCGATAAGTTCATCCAATGAAATATCCGACACATCAACTGGCTGTTGACCCTCCCGCTGCAGGCTGATAAACTTATCGCCCTTGTTCAATTTACCGCTTTTAAACGCCGGGCTGCCCGGTTGCAGGTTATCAATAAGCACACCGCCGTTTTTATCGGGCTTCATCCTGAAACCAAATTGACAGGGTTGCTTTCCCAACTCGCTTTCAAAGTTTTCTTTTTCTTCGGGCGGTAAAAATTCGGTATGCGGATCAAAGCAGTATGCGATGGTTTCGCAATAAATATTTCCGATATATTGGGTTATGCCAACGGGGTTTTGCAGCACATAGCCGATCTTTCTTTTAAAGGACGAAACAGCTTTTTTTTGTAATGCAGCCACCGCGCTGTCGATGTATTTTTTCTGTTTTACCGGCGCGAATGATTTAAAATTGCCGGGCAGGTCATCGGTAAGCTTATCAAGCACGGCTAATTTTAAAGTTTTATACAACTTTACCTGCAAGGCGGCAAGCGACGCGGGGTATGAGGTATCTTCGGCAACCGTGAGTTTTTCAGCGGCATAAAAATTAAATGGCTTGCCGCCAATTCCATCGATCAGCGAATCCGCATGCTGCAGGCGTTGCCGGTAAATAGCGATAAAAAGGTTTAAATAATCCGATTTACGCAGCTTTATTTCCGCATCAAGCCTTGTTCGGTAGCTGTTAAGCCGGCTTATGTCGTTTTGTGTAAAAAACAATCTGTCCTCATCGGTATTGTCAAGCATACCGGTAAATACATTTTTAGAAAAGGCGCTGTTTACTACCCGGGGCTCTACATGGAATTTATTAACCATAGTCACCAGAACAAAAGCCTCATCAGCGGTTTGAGCCGTAGTTTGGCACCTCGATAAAAACGGAATAATGATCAGCGCAACCAGGGCTGCTATAATTTTCATGTAGTATAATTGCTGCCTGTAAAGTAACAAGGTTAAAGGAAATAACATAATATCCTTCGCTTTTTTGACTGTCTAAAAAATATGGAAAAACAAAAGCCTGCTGCTGCATCCATGATCTTACATCACATCTAAGAAACAATTCTATTTCCATGTCAGCAGAAAGATACCAATCTTTGTGTAATTTAAAAGGCAGTATCTATAAAAGTTCATTTTCGCCCTTACGAAAACGGTCATTAATATGGAAACAAAAATTGCAATGGTAACCGGCGCAAGTGCCGGAATTGGCAGGGCAACTGCCATCAGGCTGGCAAAGGATTTTTCGGGGCTGGTATTAGTCGCCCGGAGGGAAGAGGAATTGGAAGAAACTGCTGAGGCCGTTAAAGCGGCCGGCGCGGAGCCGCTGATCATTGCGGCAGATTTACGACAGGTAGAAGCACTGGATAAAGTGATCGCAGAAACCATTAAAAAATTTGCAAGGATTGACGCGCTCGTTAATATTGCAGGCGCCGTACCGCAAATTCACCTGTTTGAAATGACGGACGAGCAGTGGAACGATGGCGCCGAAATGAAGCTTCATGGCGCGCGCCGGTTAACCATTAAGGCATGGCCTTATTTAAAAGAGTCGAAAGGTTCTGTGATCCTGACGTCAGGCAACTCTGCCCTGGACCCCAAACCCGGTTTTGCAGCCGTAGCTACCATCAATGCCGCCATTGTTGCCTTGGCAAAGGCGTTTGCCGAACAAGGTATCATTGATGGCGTACAAGTGAACAGTGTGTTGCCGGGTCCGGTAATGAGCCACCGCCGTATCGGCTTCCTTACTAAATGGTCGGCAGCCCATCATTTAACCATGGAGGAAGCGAAATTAAAATTCCTGGAAGAGTCGCACATTGAGCGGTATGGAGAGCCGGAAGAAATCGCGGAGCTGATGGCATTTTTAGTGTCCCCGGCCGCAAAATGGATGACCGGTAGCGCTATCAGAATGGATGGGGGAGAGGTGAAGGGAATTTAGCTGTGTATCGTGCAATACTTCGTGCTTCACTAATAATGATTCAGCGCATGCGTTATAACAAATAATTGGCAGGTAAAAAAACTGATTAATATTTATTCAAACATAAAATGAAAAAAGATCCATCTGAGGATTCCAGGTTGCCACGCTGGCTAATGATACTGATCGGATTTGTCTTATTTGCCATTATATCCTTTATTTTCCTTTATGCCGGCCTCCAACTTTACCACCCCTAAACACGGGGTGTAGTTATATTGTTAAATACCCCCGTTGCATTGGCTATAAAAGTTTTCTCGTAACCTCTTTCCCTTTAAAGTCGGTTATAGTACTTCCATCGTAGCGATACACCCCAAATGCGCCAAACCAAATATTTCCATCATTAGCTTCTAAAATCCCACAGATCATTCCTTCATTTGGCTTTATTAGGGCTACAGTTGGCTTTTTATTTGACAAGGATTTTTCATCATAACGGGAAAGCACCCAAGTACTCCGGGAATCGGCCGCGAAAGTTAACGGGACACTAGTATGACTACCGATTACGTTGTTTTGATTTTCTTGTGAACTGGTCCAAATGTTTCCCTCTTTATCTTCATAGACATAACCGACAAAATTCTCTGTGAAATTTGTAAATGTATAGTCATCATAACGCCAAAGGCCATCATTGCCGCCGAGCCAAACATTGCTTTTTCTATCCGCGATTATCGAGCGAACATTCGTAAAAGGTTTTCCGTCATGGGTTAAAATGGTAAATGTTTTTCCGTCATAAATGTAGGCATTGCCCCTTGTGCCAAACCAGAATTTCTCTGTTTTGTCTTCAACGATTGAATTAACATCATTATTGGACAGTCCTTCGGTCGTTGTAAAATTTCGAAAGGATTTCCCATCATAGCGGCTTGCTCCGCCTCCGGTGCCGAACCAAATATTGCCAGATTTATCTTCATAAATACAAGTAACGTCATTACCGGCAAGTCCATCCCTGGTTGTAAAATTTTTAAAAGATATCCCATCGTAGCAATACACACCCGAGCCAATAGAGCCGAACCACAAGTTGCCTTTTCTATCTTCTAAAACAGAAAAAAAACGGGCCGAACTTACTTTACTGGTGACATTAGTAAATGATTTTACATCGTATCGAAAAACACCATCATATGCAGCAATCCAAATGTCGCCCTTTCTATCTTGTATGATATTGCGAGTGGTGTTGTTAGGTCCGGTGAAAGTGACAATGTCTTCGGACTTGATATTTTCTTTTGGGGGGGCTGTTATGTTTTGTCCTTTGCAGGAAACACAAAAAACAGAGATCAGGGATAAGATGTAAATGTGCACGTATTTCTTCATTTTTCTTTTTATTACTATACACATTATTTCTGACCATCTTTACTTTTAAAGTCGGTGATCGTCTTTCCATCATAACGATGCATCCCATCGAAAGCGCCAAACCAAATACTTCCTTTATCATCTTCTAAAATCCCGAAAATCATTCCTTTATTTGTTACTTCGGTTACTGTTGGCTTTTTATCAGACAGGGAACTTCCTTCATACCGGGTAAGTGCCCAGGCCTGGATATTACCCGTTTTTGAACCATCCCAGGCCGGGCTGTTAGCGCTTTCTGAGCTGGTCCAGATATTGCCTTTTTTATCCTCGATTATATCACCAACAAACTTCTGCGTGAAATTGGTAAATGTACTACCGTCATAGCGCCAAAGGCCATCAGGTCCACCAAGCCAGGTATTGCCTTTTTTGTCTTCGATTATAGAACGAACATTAGTAAAAGGTTTAACGTCATGGGTGAAAACGGTAAAAGCTTTTCCATCATAAACGAAGGTATTGCCTGTTGTAGCAAACCAAAACTTGCCGGTTTTGTCTTCAATAATAGAATTAACACTTCCATTCAGCCTATAATTTCGGAAGGATTTTCCATCGTAGCAGCTTGCCCCGTTTTCAGTGCCGAACCAAATGTTACCGGCTTTATCTTCATAAATACAGCTAACTCTATTGTTAATAAGTCCATCCCCGGTTGTGAAATTTGTAAAGGATTTTCCGTCATAATAATAAACACCCGAGCCAATAGAGCCGAACCATAAGTTGCCTTTTTTATCTTCCAAAACAGAAAAAAAGCGGGCAGAACTTACTTTGCTGGTTATGTTGGTAAAAGAATTTCCATCGTAGCGAAAAATACCATCAAATGCGGCGATCCAAATGTTGCCCTTTCTATCTTGTATGATATTACGGGTAATCCATTTAGGTCCGTGGGCGGTAATTACACCTTTGTTTTCGGAGTTGATAATAATTTTTTTCCCTGCTGTTTGGTTTTGTCCACAGGAAATGCAAAAAACGAGTATCAGGAATAAAGCGTATCTGTTTATATATTTGAACATCTTCTATTAATTACTTGAGAATTTAAACTAACCTAAATGTGATTCAGGTGTTATTTTTTTGCTACGATTTTCATACGGATTTCAATGTCGTCCGAAACAGCATTATCAGCTAAATTATCGTAAAACTTCCCCGACCTATAGCGGATGCCCCATTGTGTCCGGTCAATGACCACTTTGCCATTTGCCTTGACAATCCCGTGTTTGACTTCTATTTCGGCCGGAAAAGTAACTGAGTTTGTAATACCTTTAATGGTTAGGTTCCCTGTAACTTTTACTGTTTTACTTCTCACATTCACAGATTCAACCTTAGTAATGGCAAATGTAGAAATGGGAAATTTTTCGACATCAAAATAATCAGGCGACTTTAAGTGTTTAACAGGCGTGTTTTTCTTTTCCTTGTCTTCATATTCAATTGTATTCATATCGATTACAACAGTACCACCCACAAGGCTATCTTTTTCAATCATCAATTCACCTTTTGATATATAAACGTATCCCACATCCCCCTTATCAAAATCAAATACCATTGAACCTTTCCATGTTAAAACACTTTCCTTCGTATCTATCGTATATTTTTGTCCCTGGGATACGGAGCTTGCCGATGCATTATTTTTATTTTCCTCTTTAACAGGTCCACGGCAACCGAAGAATAAAGCAGCAATAATTAAAATTAAGTAAGTGATTGATATCTTGTTATTCATACCACAGAAATTATATTGATTAATAATTCATATCATAGCAATTTGATCCAGCGAATCTACTTTGACATTTTTCGGCGTGAAGAATTTGGATTGTAAATAAAAATGTAAACTTTGTAAATAAATCGTAAACAGTATGTTTGATAGCCTAAACCTCATTTCCGGGAAACGCAAGTACCTGTTCGGGTTGCTATTGCTCTCGTTTATCTGTATGGTCTGCGCGGCGTTCAGTGTGCGCGGGAGCGACGTCTTTGATATCGCCAGAAGGGAAGTGTTGCTCCGCAAGATAGGGGATGACCTGCTTTCGCAATCGGGCGACCTTACCTCAAGGGTGCTCCCGGTAAAAAAGATCGCAGAAAATGAATATCAGATTAGGTTTGAGAATGCGCTTACTTTTAAACCGGACTCGCTGGTGAGTACTACCCGGCGCTTGTTAGCCGAAGACCCGCTCACACATGATTATGTTGTTAATGTTCTGAACGGCGGCGACGCCAGTGTAGCCTATGGATTTGCTATATCCGGAAATAAAAAAGATGATATTGTAGCGTGTAAGGGAAGGAAGCAACCAAAAGCATCTTATACAATTGATATTAAATTCAAACCGTCGGGAATAAATGCCGCAAAGAATGGATATCTTTTGGGCAGCCTGCCATTTTTAGCATTTGTCGGTTTTATTTTTTTAAGATCTGTTAAGCCGCGGAGAGCCTTACCTAACGATCAGTGCACCACGATATTCACTTTTGGCTCGATTGTGTTTAATGCGCACGAACGGCAACTGATAATAAATAAAAAGGCCATAGACCTGACCGGAACTGAAACGCGCCTGCTGCTCATTTTCGCGTTATCTCCCAACGAAACTATAGAGAGAAGCCGGCTGCAAAAAGAGATATGGGAAGATGAAGGTGTTATTGTGGGGCGCAGTCTGGATATGTTTATATCAAAGCTTAGAAAAAAATTGGAACCTGATCTGAATACCAAAATTGTTGTTATACGCGGCAAAGGATATAAGCTTGAAATTATGTCATAGCAGTTAAGGTAACCTACAAAATTTAAAAGCCGTTAAGGACTCTTATGATGCCATAGAATACTGTTCCAGCTTGCGCCGTAGGTGCAAAATATCGGTAGAAGAAATAATAGAAATAAATTAGCGTGCCGTAGGTACGCAACATAGCGAAGCGACATTTGCGCCGATGCAAGCGGTGTTCCGTCCCTAATAATTATTGGGGACGGCTAATTCCGTCTGAATCTTTTTCTACCGATATTAGACCCCTAACGGGGTCGGTGTGTAATGTAATGGCTGCAGGCTATAAAACTTGATAAAGGGCGATGGGTTCCGCAGGACCGCCTGACAAAATTCTGTAATTTGCATATGGGCGATTTGTGGGTAAACTTAAACCTGCAAGGGACCCTGCGTTGTATGATTACTATACACAAGGCTCTGTGGCCCCTGTGCTTCCTCCGTGTTCCGTGGTTAACCTTTTAGACTTTAGTTATACAGAAGTGGCGCCTAACCAGGATTATCGCTTATATTTGATTTATCACCCATATGGTCAGTCAAAACATGGAACCGGAGCATTATCCCAGGCTGTATCTTTATCGGCGCATCGTGCAGGCCAAATTGTTCATCGATCGCCACTATGCTGAGAATATCGACCTGGAGCAAATCGCCGACGAAGCTTATTTTTCCAGGTTCCACTTTAGCCGGCTCTTTAAAAACGCTTATGGCAAAACCCCGCACCATTATTTAACAAAAGTGCGTATGGATAATGCGAAGCAGTTATTGACACAGGGCATACCTGTGGCCGAAGTGAGCTTTACCATCGGGTTTGATAGTTCTACCTCCTTTGCCACACTGTTTAAAAAACATTTCGGCGTATCGCCATCCGGTTACCAGGCGAGGCAGTTGAAAAAGCTAACCTCCTTTGCTGCAAATCCGCTGCATGCCGTACCAAATTGTTTTGCCGAAACCTGCGGCTGGAAATAAAGCAATATCCAATAGCTTAAAATGGTTAATTGCTGCCATCTTTGTTAAAAAAGCAGCATGATCACCAAAGTCACCCATATGTGCGTGTATGTCCTCGATCAGGACAGCGCATACGATTTTTATGTTAACAAACTGGGCTTTAAAGTACATACCGACGTGCCAATGGGCCCCGATGCCCGCTGGCTCACTGTTACGCCGCCGGAGCAGCACGAACTGGAGCTCACGCTATTTCCGGTGAGGGAAGGCAGTATGTTTGATGCCGAAACCGCCCGCACCATGACGGATTTGGTTAAAAAAGGCACCTTCGGCGCGGCGGTATTTACCTGCCACGACCTGATGGCGACCTACCAGGAACTGAAAGGCAAAGGCGTAGAATTCAAAAAAGCCCCCACAAAGGAGTTTTACGGCTTCGAAGCTTCATTTAAAGACGACTCGGGCAATTGGTTCTCATTAGCACAACTCACCCAGGAACAATGAAGACCATATTTAATGACGATGTACGCCGGGAACTCACCGGCAGGCTGAATAAACTGACCGCCGAAAACCGGCCGCTATGGGGTAAGATGAGTGCGGCTCAAATGTTGAAACACTGCCGTCTTTGGGAAGAAATGATCCACAGGAACCAGGTGTTCAAGAGGCCGCTGATCGGCAGACTGATCGGACCGCTGATCCTAAAAATAGTATTGCAAACGCCGGAGTTTCGAAAGAATAGTCCGACCATACCTGAAATGCGGGTGACCGATACGGACATTAACCTAAATGAGGAACGCCGTCAGCTGATCACGCTGGTCAACAGTTATCCTCAATATAATTGGCCAGACAATAGCTTTATCCACCCGTTTTTTGGTAAGATGACTCGCGAGCA
>JABDGE010000107.1:12757-12925 GCA_013286235.1 Bacteroidota bacterium | reverse complement strand
TCACCGATATGGGCCTGATCAAACCCGGCCTTTTTGAAAATATAAAGCTTCGCGCAGCTTACGGACAGGCCAATAACGTGCCTGCATACGGCAGTAAATTCACCGAGTTCGGTATATCGAATATCGCCGGCAACCCGGGCCTGCTGGTAAATTCAACCGAGGGCAGCC
>JABDGE010000107.1:11448-12747 GCA_013286235.1 Bacteroidota bacterium | reverse complement strand
ACATCCAGCCGGAAACCCAAACCGAATTTGAAACAGGCGTTGATTTTAGCATGCTTAAAGGACGCTTAGGATTCGAGCTTACCTATTATACAAAAGACATCAACAACTTCCTGTTATTGACAACTCCCCCGCCTTCATCGGGCTTTGCACAGGAATGGATCAATGCCGGTAACCTCACCAACCATGGGGTGGAGCTGGGCATGAACGCCAGGCCGGTTGAATCGGGTAACGTGGTATGGAACACCTCGGTCAATTTCTGGCTAAACCGTTCCGATGTCACCAAACTTATTGTTCCGCCGGTGCAACTGGGTTCGTTAGGCGGCGTATTGCTCGGTACCTACCAGATCGAGCAAGGCAAATCAGCCACGCAAATTGTCGGCCTGAATGGCACCGGCGTCGGTGTTTTAGGCAATTCCGAAGCCCGGTTCCTGATGAGCACTTATAACGAGGTCACCTTTTACAAAAACTGGAGCCTGCGGTTCCTGGTACACTGGAAATACGGCGGGCAAAATGTGGATGTGACTGAACTCCAGAACGTATTTGGCGGCACCAGCGCAGATTATGACAAACCTACCAAATCGGGCTTACCTTATGGCGTAACCGAATTGATGCAGGTGGGCTCAGACGCGCAGCAGACGGTCGAAAATTCGTCTTATTTGCGTTTCAGGGAGATCGGGCTGTACTATACCATCCGAAAGCTGCCCGTTTCTTTTATTAAAACCATAAATGTTGGCATTTCGCTCCATAACTATTTCACCATAACCAATTACCGCGGCTACGATCCGGAAGTATCCAATTTCGGTACGGGTTTCTCGCAGGGGGTCGACGTCGATCCGTATCCGTCGAGCAAAGAGGCAGCGCTACATGTTTCACTTAATCTCTAAATCTTTAAAAATGAAGACCATGCAACGAAATTTTAAAATTTATACAGTCTTGTTCTGCGGCCTTGCAGTGCTTTTTACGGCCTGCAAAAAGGATTACGGCGACCTGAACGGTGAGACCATACAGGATTTGACCACTAACGCTTCAGAAGCCCAGTTAAATAACCTGGTGAGCGGCACCGAGTCTGGCATGAGAAACTCCCTTAATTATTACCTGGATGACGTGGGCATTATCGGGAGGGAAACCTATCGATTCTCAAACTCGGAGCCCCGTTACGTTTTAGACCTGCTGGGAGGCAATGGCTCCACATTAAACGGGAGTAATTTTTATATTACCGATCCCTGGGCAGCAAGATACGCCGTGGTAATTGGTTATGGTGAAATAGTTATGGAGCGAAATGCCAACATTTATGGTTTT
>JABDGE010000107.1:0-11438 GCA_013286235.1 Bacteroidota bacterium | reverse complement strand
CAAATCCTGTATGGTCTCACCGTTCAGGTCGCCGTAATCCTTTTTGCAGGCCGTACCAATTCTACGTATATAAACAATTCACAAAAGGAAGGTTATATCGGTTTTGCACAAACCATAAAAGCCTACCAACTGTTGATGAACCTTAATCTTACCTACACAAACGGGATACGGGTAAATGTTACAAATCCCAACAATCTTGGTCCCTATGTGAGCTATACGGCTGGGTTGGCAGCGATCACCTCCCTGCTCGATTCGGCCCAAACTGCGTTTACCAACGCTACCGTATCCTTCACGTTAGCAGGCTTTGCCGGCTTTAGCGACGCGCCTGGCTTAAACCAGTTTAACCGTGCGCTTGCCGCACGGGTGGATGTATATCAAAAGAACTGGCAAACAGCGCTCAACGACCTGAATACCTCGTTCTTCAGTCTCAACGGCAGCTTTAATACCGGCGTATACCACGAGTTCGGCACCGGTTCCGGCGACCAGCTCAACCCGGTATTTATTCCTCAAAATCAAACTGGTGAAGTCAGGCTGGCCCACCCTTCTTACGAGGCCGATATCGAAGCCGGTGACGACCGTGCCGGCAAAGCCACAATTCGCACCAGCCCGGCATCACTTTCGGGCCTTACCAGCGATTGGGACCTGTGGGTGTATACGTCCAGCACAGCCCCTATAGGTATCATCAGGAATGAAGAATTAATTCTTATCTATGCCGAAGCCAATATCCAGTTGGATAATTTATCTGCCGCGGTTAACGCCATCAATATCATCCGTACCGGCCATGGGCTACCAGTTTATAGCGGCGCGGTTACGGCTTCGGCACTGATTACCGAAATGCTCTTTCAAAAAAGGTATTCTTTGTTTTTTGAGGGACACCGCTGGATTGATCTGCGTAGATATAACCTGTTGAGCACGTTACCGATCGACCGGCCGGGGGACCAGGTATGGACTTTGTTCCCATTGCCGGTAACTGAATAATTAGAGTCAAGAACCAAGAGCCAGGTTGAGTGGCAGTTGCAGTAGCAGTGGCAGGAGAAAGAGTCAAGAAAATATTAGGACAGAATGGACAGTTCCGTAAAAACGAGACAAAGTCATCCGGCTTACGCAGGTAAACCACCACACATGATCTCGTGCTTCCTTTCTATCTTGGCTCTTGGCTCTTGGTTCTTGGCTCTTGGTTCTTGGCTCTTGATTCTCATAAACAGCATTTATCATTGAAGTAAAAATTAATCTCATGATCAACTTAAATAAAATTTACTTACTCTGTTTCCTAACCGTATGCACTTTGCATGCGGTTGGGCAAACAATCACTGCCAGTTTTACACCGGCCGCGTCCGGTGAAAGCTTTACGGGCAAGGTATTTTTATACCTTTCAAAAGATTCCAAAACGCCAAAGGATGAAATGGTGGGTGTTTACAAATTCCCCTGTTTTGCCATCTCGGTAAAAAATGTGAGGCCCAATCAAAAGGTCGTTTTCGATGATGCGGCCACCTTTTACCCTGTTGTTCTTTCGGATATCGAGCGGGGACAATACAATGCCCAGGTAGTGTGGGACAGGAATGAAGGAGGGCGTTCCATAGGCGACAGCCCCGGCAATATGTACAACGACGCAGTGGCAGTAAACATCACTAAAAATACAAAGCAGGCTTTTACTATTGTGTGCAACGAGGTGGTTAAAGACCAGCCTTTCGTGGAAACCAAATTCATCAAAGAATTAAAGTCACCCTCTGCCCTGCTCTCTGCCTTTTATAAAAGGCCCACATCGGTAAACGCTGCGGTATTGCTGCCAAAAGAGTATTTTGAACAGCCCTCCAGGAAATTTCCGGTGCTGTACTGGATTTCCGGATATGGCGGCGATTACCATTTTTACTCCGGAAGAAACGATAATAGCGCCCCCGTCGACACTACGGCTTGTATCCGGGTTTTCCTCGATGGCAATTGTCCCGGCGGACATTGCGTTTATGCCAACAGCGACAACAACGGACCCTGGGGCGACGCGGTTACACAGGAGCTTATTCCGCTGGTGGACAAAACCTACCGAACCAATGCAGGCCGCCTGCTCACAGGTCATAGCAGCGGCGGATGGACGGTGCTATGGCTGCAAACGCACTACCCGAAAGTATTTACGGCTTGCTGGTCAAGTTCTCCCGACCCGGTGGATTTCAGGAGCTTTCAGCAGATCGACCTGTACAACGATAAAAACCTGTACTATGCAAAAGACAGTTCTTTCCGATTGGCCGGCACGATTGCAGGGCGCTATCCCTGGATCACCATGAAGACGATGTGCTCAATGGAACATGTGGTATGGCGCGGAGAGCAGATGCATTCCTTTAATTTCGTATTCAGTACCCGGAACGCTGACGGCACGCCCCGCAGCTTATGGAACGATGAAACCGGCGATATTGATCATGGAACTTTTGAACACTGGAAAAAATATGATATTTCGCTTTACGTTAGAACCAACTGGCAGCAGCTGAAGCCCGATCTGCAGGGGAAGATAAGGGTGTCCGTGGGTAACCAGGACAACTTTTTGTTGAATTACCCGGTTCATTTATTTGATGATGAAATGAAGAAAGTAGATGCGGGATTTGTTTTCGCATATTATCCGGGTGACCATTTTACGGTATCTACCCCGGAGTACAGAACGACCGGCCTCCAGTTTTTGGAGCAGAAGTATAATGAATCGGGGCTTGGGAAATAACGCGGAGCTTTTCATTTTGAATTAAATTTTACTGTTCACAGTTCAAAAAACAAACACCTGATAAATCAGGTGTTTGTTTTTTTGAGAGACTCTACTATTCGGCTAAACCTGTACAGCTCACATTTCATACCCAGAATAAATATTAAAAATTGCAAAGAACTAAATATCAGATATTTGATAAACGGAAGCAGGCATTTTTGTGGTGCTTTTGCGCCGATTGCCTCTACGTCATGGCGAGGAACGAAGCCACCTCTACACATGCTATTCATCAAGGAAAATTAGGCGTTAGGAGACGAATGCCACCGGCTATTCACTCATAAGGTCATCATACAAATCCAGCCATTTTGGGTTCATGTCGTTGATGAGTTTTATTTTGTTTTTTCGGTTTCCCCCTTTGACCGTTTTTTCTGCACCAATTGCTTCTTCAATCCGGGGATAGAACATATAAAATACCAACTTATGGCAGTTATATTTTGCTGTGTAGCTATTTGGATATACGTGGTTTTTATGCTGCCAAACGCGCCCGGTCAAATCAGAAGTTACACCCGTGTATAACGCAGTATGCAGCTTATTGGTCATTATATAAACACATCCGCCGTATTGAAAACCCATTGTGCAATTTAATAAAAAACATAAGTCCGTGGAATAGCGAGAGTCCGTTTGCAATTGCTCGAATGGCAATGGCGGAATGGCTTGCGGCGGGGTGGTCCCGACGGCATTTTACTCATTGATTTGCATGTGTAGAGGTGGCTTCGTTCCTCGCCATGACGGTATGACGGCGGCATTGGCGGAATGGCTTGCGGCGGTGTGGTTCTGACGAAATTTTACACATTGATTTGCAAGTGCAGAGGTGGCTTCGTTCCTCGCCATGACGTGCAAGATATTGATTTTTAATTATTTAAATAATATTTTCGAACGCGAGGATAATGAAACTGCTTGCGGTTTTTGCGGGTAAACGTAACGGAGACGGTGACAACGAAAAACATGTCACCGGCGGCATGCTACCGGTTGACGGAGGCAATTCCGTAGGTTTTAAAGCCCGGTACTAATGTGCCGGTGAGTGCTTCATAAACTTATCGGCCCATTGAATAAAGTATTTTATGTTAGGGGCATCAGTATGTCCGCCGTCATGTTGGCGCCAGGCCAGCTCACCATCAAGGAGGCCTGTGTTTACCGGGGGCATTTTTTCTGAATTGTAATCGTTGGACACACCGAGGTCCTTTGCACCCAACAATTTAAACACAGGCCCGGCTGCCACTGCCGCCATATAGCTGCCCTGGTGATCTAGCCACTTAGCGTCGCCCTGGGCCGGGACGCCATAACTTATAAATGTCAGCCGCGGGGCGCACATCGCTATCAGTTCGTGCGAATCTACGGGCAGGTCATTTGCAGTTTTACTTCCGGATACCGCGTCCTTTGCACCATATTTCATAAAATTACCCGCCATCCAGTAATATTCCCCACCCGTAAGGCTTTCTACTGCCTCACCCCAGTTGCGCCGGTTCAACGTGGCGCCTCCCTTGCCTGAGGAACCCACCAAAACCATGGCAAACCTTGGCTCAAAGGCCATGGTAGCCAGGGCTGCCTTACCATAACGCGATACGCCCTCGATGCCAACATGTTTCGCATCAACGGCCGGGTCTGTTTCGAGGTAATCCAACCCCCTCGCGGCTCCCCATGCCCATGCACGTAATGCCCCCCAATTATCAGGCTTGCGGGGCTGGCCCTTATTTACCAGCCCAATAATGCCTCTTGTTAAGCCGGTGCCGTTATCAGCCTGGATGCTGCCCGGATCGATAAACGCATATCCCCATCCATCAGCAATGAGTTGCTGTATCGTAGGTGGATCGCCCGGCGCACGGGGCGCCCCAAAGCCGAAAGGTGAGGATTGTTCGGGTATGAGACTATAAGCAGGATACTTTTCGAATATGCTTTTTAATTCAGGGTGCTCTTTTATCAGCAATTCTTTTAAGGCGTCGTTGATCTTATCCAGGTCCTCCCTGTCGGGTTGGGCCGGGGCGGGAAGCACGCTGCGGCCAAACATCATTAACACAGGCACCGGCCCCTTCACATTCGCCGGTATCACCACTGTCATCGCTATAGGCAGCATTGTCCACATGCCCGATCAGTTTCTTCGCAATTACCGGCGTAAATCCTATCCATTCCTTATCTGTTATTTTAACTTCCCAGGAAACCTTGGGCGCGTTTTTTGGAATTCGCCCATAAACTTCGCGCTCCATATCTTCTGCAATTTCCGGGCGGCGCTGATTCCACCACATTTCAGGCGTTGTTACTTTTTTACCATTTTTTAAGGTGAGTACATCAGGCAGAATGGGATAAGGATTTGCTAACGACTCGTCGTAATTTGCATGATTGGGCGCCGCGTCGTCACCGCTCGGGCCGGGCCGCAATGCACGTATGCCTAATTGATCCATCATATTTTGATGATCCTGTTCGGCGGTAAAGGTTACCGGCAGCGGATATTTTGGATTTGTATCCTGTGCGCTGATTTTTACTGAGATCAACACCAACACAAAGACAATTAGCTTTTTCATTGTTTTATAATGACGTGAAGTAGGTAAAGATAATCAATGTAAATTATTGATTGCTTTTCAACCGCAGGCCGTTTGCTTCTTCGCGATGGCACTGGCGGGGATGGCTCGCGGCGGTGTGGTACTGATAGCATTCTACACGTTGATTTGCAAGTGTAGAGTTGGCTTTCCCGAATGGTCGGGACAGGCTGTTCCTCGCCATGACGGTCAGGCGGGGCGGCAGATAATAGAAATGCGTCATGACTATTTTTTCCCTGGTGCGCCCTGTCCATAGGACTCCTGTGGAGGTGTGTACTCACCAGGTTATTGTGTATCTGTTGTAAATGGCGATGCGGGCAGGCCTTCGCGGTTATATAAGTTTGCGCCATCGGGATTATCGGCCCAGGCATAGCGCACATATAAGGGCTGTGCCAATTGATCATTCCAAACGATCACTTTATCATTTTCGATCCTCGCATTAGCCCATACATATTTTTTATCTGCTCCTGCAATTGCAAATTGCGCCAGTTCGCCGCCACCCCTGGCGACGAGGCCGCTGCCAACCTGGTCAAATGTGAGTACAATTTTATTACCCTCCACTTTTGCGGACCGGTAAACCGGACCTGAATATACCACGTTAGCGTCCCCGTAAGCAATTTTTTCAGCGCCCAATGCAAGCCGTTCGCCGACGTCTTTTTTATCCAGCGGGTGCACATCGTTCCACTCCCCGGCATCAATGGTTACGGCCATTGCCGTATTGGCTACCGACAAGGTTTTCAATTGCGCCTCCCGCAGTTCGGCCCACTGACTTTCGGAAGGCGCATATTGTACCTCCATAAAATTGGGTAACTGTGCGTAAACGAATGGAAGTTCCCCATCCTGCCACTTCGTGCGCCAATCACTGATCAATGCGGGCAGCAAAGCCTCATATTCCTTCGGCTTATTTGTATTGGCTTCACCCTGGTACCAAAGTATGCCTTTGATGCGGTAGGAAACAAGTGGCGCAACCATGGTATTGTACAAGCCTGTCGGCTCATTCTGGGCTGAGTAATTAGCTTCCTCATCAACGTGGCCTACCGGGTCAAATACCTGCCCCACCTCGTATTGCCAATCGCCACGCAGATCGATATTTTGCCCGCCTGCAGTTAGATAATAGGATTTATCCGGAACAAAGCCACCCTTGCCGGAAGTATTGACTACCCTTACTACAATCACATTTTTCCCTGCTTTCAATAAATTTGCCGGCACCTCATATCTTCTCGGCGGATACTGATAGGTAACGTTTCCAACTAAGACCCCATTTACATATGTCTGGTCGGCATCCACAATGCGGCCCATAAAAAGTTTTGCCGGCTTGCCGGTCATAGCCGCCGGAACGGTGATCTCCTTCCGAAACCAAACAACGCCATTCAGGTTACGTATGCCCTGGTCGGCCCAATAGCCGGGAAGCCAGAACTGATGCCAATTGCCGGCAACATAAGCCGTATCATACCATGGTACCGGCCCCATCAGGCCTTTATCCATTGGCTTCGTTCTATTATTTTCCATCGTTATCCGCGCTGAAACCGCGCGGCGAATTCGACTCATATAGCCGGTATCCCTTATCTGCGCCAACCGGCTTACATATTGCGGTAGGGCATTTATTCCTTCTTCACTTATCCAGGCCTGTACCGGCGTACCGCCAACGCTGGCATTAATAATACCGATGGGTACATGATATTTGTTATAAAGTTGCGATGCAAAGAAATAAGAAGCCGCTCCGAAGTCGAGTATATTTTGGGGGTTGGCCTCTTTCCATTTACCCGGGGGCAGGTCCTCGTGAACCTTCCCTATGTCGGATGCGGCAGGAATAAAAAAATTCCGGATCTGCGGATAATTGGCATTGGCAATTTCGTCCGGGTATTTTTCTTTAACCCGCTCCATTGGTAAAACCATATTCGACTGCCCCGAGCAAAACCAGACGTCGCCTATTAAAATATCGCGGATCGTGATATGGTTCGTTGCGTCGATATTCATCAAATAAGGGCCCCCGGCTTTTAAAGCCGGAAGTACAACCGACCATTTACCATCGTTACCGGCTATCAGCCTGTAGGTTTTACCATTAAACCTGATCTTGATCTTTTCATTTGGCGAAGACCAACCCCATAAGTTGAGCTTTGTGCCGCGCTGCAGCACCATTCCATCGCTTATTAATGGAGGTAAGCTCACCTGGGCATTAGCTACCCGGGATATTAATATTAGGAGCAACCAGGAAAACCTGAGAAAATAATTCATTGGTATTGGTAAAAACGAGGCTTTTTAATTTGAAGCTAAATATCATAAAAATTCAGCAGACGGCGTTGCGTGGTGAGAAGCAGAAAGGTGCTCATTTTCTTTCAACATGGAATCAGTTCGCACTGCCTCGTTTGGTTGGGGAATTGGGGGCGGCGGGCGGCGGGAGGTACAATCTCCGGGCGCAGGCCTCCGTAGTTGGAAGCTACGGACATCGGGGGGCTTATTTTAAAAATTTTGCCGGTATGGGATGCTTTTTCAAAAACTCGACCGCTTTCCTGTCTTTTTCCTGGAAATAGGTCGATTTGGAATAACGGGCAACATCTTCTGCCTCTGTGGCTTCAGCCGCCGGCTTGGATGGTTTTACTATATTTTTTACGTCAGCCATGTTATTTTCTTTTAACAAAATTAACGATTATTTCGCAAAAAAATCATAGTAGCAGGCTTCAGGTAACCGCTTAAATGAATATTTTCTTCTTCCATTTCCCGTAAAAATAAACATTCATTCCTCACCTGCAAAAGGTCATTGTCTGAAGGTTGGGCATTTTTATTGCAGCATTATAGTGATCGTGGATATTATAGGGCAAAAATTATTTTAATGGCTAATTATCAGCTATATAGTTTGTTTTTTTGAGAAAAAGCAAGGCATTATCGCTGTACATCCGTTGTACTTTTACTGTCCTTTCGGGGTACTTTTGATGTACTTTTCGTGTACTTTTGATGTACGTTCTGTGTACTTTTGAGTTACCGGTGCTCATGAAATTTGCTTACGCATTTGTTAACCGCCTTCGCGCAGGCATTTCTGCCGGTTCCTTCGGCCGTTAAAAACCTCCATCGCCACCTCGTTCGCTTACAGCGTCGGCGGTCGAAGTAAGCAGGCGACCGAGTGTGCGGATATGTGTTTTTTTGATGGAAATTTAGTTTTTTAGCTCCAGGAGTCAACGCAAAATATTGCAAATATCTAAATATCAACCATTTAATTTTATTTTTTCAAAGAAAGGCCGTGTGATTTGCGTGTGATTTCTTGTCAAATCCGTGTGAATACCGTGTGATTTCCGTGTGATTTTGTGCGAAATCCGTGTGATTTTTTTTTGTGATTCACAGCAAATCACTGATGTAAATCATTAAAAAACATAATTAAGCCCAGCCCCAGGGACTTCCTGCGTTTTGCGCGGCATCATTAATATGTCAAAGAACTCAGGGTACGAAATTCTCTTCCGTTTCTATTTATAAAAGTTACTATCCCTAACCAATCCAGCGTTCAAGGGTTTTATCTTTATTTGTTTGATGGAGCTCAATCGTGAGCAATCCCGTAACAAATATGTTTTGGATTTATCGCAAAAAAAAATCGGGATTTCGTAAGGGTACTCGTAGTGTAACGTCACGTTACTCGTAGTGTTACGAGACGAAACCTTATCGCATTGATAATGAGCAGTTTGATTGGCTTTTTGGGGGACTTAAATCAGGGTGCCATGATTGCAAAGTTTGCTGGTTGCGGGCGGGGCCAGGTGTCGCGATTTTGGCCGGTACACGGAGTTCCGGCCAGGGAAATCGCTTTTAGAATTCCCGGTAGCTTAAGCATGTGTGTTTAAGAACAACGCCGACAAATTTAACCGCAGAGGACCCGGAGAAGGCACAGCGAACACAGAGGAAAATCTAACTTATTATTGAGAAATATTTTTAAACGCGATTTCCCCGGGGGGCCCGGATGCCAGGAAATTATTTGTGTTAACCTTTCTTGCTGTGAACGACGCATAACCGGGCGGGGACAATTCGCTATCATTGCTTAATTAAATTATCCCGTTATGAGAACTCTATTTAATCTTTTAGTGATCGTAATATTTACCAGCACCTTTGCGGGCGCCCAAGCAATCAACAATAACTATAAATTGCCCGGCGCGGGGCTGAAACAACATGATTTTGTATATGCCGGTGAATGGGATTTGCGTAAACCGACGGCGCAATCCATATTTTTAGTACGAGGAGGCAAAGTGGTGTGGCAATATTCCATCCCGCTTAGGACCGCGACCGGAGATATACAGGAATTTGATGATGCCACGCTTCTTTCAAACGGGAATATTGTTTATGCCTGCATGTCAGGCGCCGGGATCGTGACACCCGAAAAAAATATAATTTGGCAATATATCTGTGCCCCGGGAACGCAAACACACTCGTGCCAACCAATAGGGAAGGATAGCGTGATGATGGTGCTTAACGGCGCCGTGGGTAAGGTGCTGATCTTTAATACGGCGACCAATACCTTACTCAAAGAGATCATTATACCCACCACATCCACGAATCCGCATGTACAGTTTCGGCATGTAAGGATGACGCCGGGTAAGAAAACCATTATGGTTGGATTGATGGGGGACAAAAAGGTGGTAGAATTTGACTTAGATGGAAAAGAAGTGTGGTCGGTTAATGCGATATCTCCGTGGTCGGCTGTTCGCCTTCACAACGGCAATACGTTAATTTCCGGGGACGGCGCGGGCTATACGCGCGAAGTTAATCCTAAGGGCGAAACCGTATGGGAGTTTACCAAAGCCGACGCACCATTTAAAGTGGGCAATACCCAAACCGCGCAGCGCCTGGCTAACGGTAACACGGTAATTTGCAGCTGGATAGCAGGCGATAATAACACTAAAAACTGGCCGGGCACCGTGCAGGTATTTGAAGTGACACCGGCTAAAAAAATTGTATGGGCGTTATCGGCCTGGGATAACCCGGATCTGGGCCCGGCCACGTCGATCCAGATACTCGGTGAACCTGGAAATTCAGATGAAGGGGATATGCAGCGTTAATGGATAGGGGTTGGGTGGTTAAGGGTGTATAGTTAACCGGGTGGGAGAATTCAGATCGCTTAACCGGTGAGGACAGCGGAGACGCAGTCTCCGGGCATACGGGTTCGAAGTTGCAAACTTCGAACAGCGGGGCCATCGGGGTAGCTCGGTAGTTGGAAGCTGCTATGTAGAAAAGCAAGCAGACAGGTATGAGATTTAGAAATCACATAAAGTTATTATTTTAATTTCGGTAAACAAAAAACAATTCTCAAACTGCTATATGCGGTCAAATGCCGCCAGTAATTGTGTGAAATAAAAAAGAGGTACGAATACTACGGAATGTATTTTAATACAGTTTCCAAACGTGCGTTTTCCTCTTAGTGCTGTTGATTAGATCAATTTTTTGTTACTGAATTTGTATTTTATTAAATTACGGTGCTGTAAGAAACGGAATCAGGCTCTGCTGAGGAGCAACCTGCCAGGGATATTACAGCCGGATAAAGCATATCAGCCTGGCATAGCTGCTATTTGCAGTCTATCGTCGGGCTGATTATTTATATGCTGTTCCGTGATGCCTGAAGAAAACCTTTCCGCCTGCAATTGTTTTTTATTTTGTTGTTCCTGTTGTTTTTTCTTTAAATAATCATCTTGATAAAGCTGCCCTGTTGTTGCCACACCTTTGGCAATCAGGGCAAGTTTACGAGCTACTTTGATAATAGCCTTTTTGCCACTTTTGCCGGCGTGTTTGCTGTAATAGGCAAATAAGGTCCGGGATCTTTTTATCGCCGTCCACGAAGCTTCAACCAACAAGGGGCGCAGGTGGCTGTTACAGCGGGGTTGCACCCCTTTAGTTTTAATAATATCTCCCGAGCTGTCTTCCCATGGACATAAACCAAGATAACTGCAATATTCATCCGGATCATCAAAACGGGTGAAGTCAGCCACCTCTGCGATCAGGCCCATGGCTGTAACCGCTCCTATGCCTGGAACCGAAAGTAAACTTTTATATGTTTTTGCATGCAGAGCCTGGATCTGTCCCCGCAATGATCTGGTGATATGAGACAATTGCTGGCGCTGGTGCTTTAACTCCTCAATATACTGCTTTAAGGAAAACGTTCCTGCTGCGCAGCCAAGTTCCATATTTAACCAGGCTAA
>JABDGE010000106.1 GCA_013286235.1 Bacteroidota bacterium | reverse complement strand
CAGAATTGCACCGCTCCCACTTCCTTGTTGAAAAAAAGATGAGGTATATCACCTGCTTGGTTACAGAGACTATCAAACGCTGGAATGGTTGAACACTGAGCCGGTGATCAAGGCGGGCCGCGACGAGAGCGAATTCCGGAAAACAGTGCTGGCAAAGCTGGAAGAACATTATAAGATAAACAGGAACAACCTTTTGGAAAGCAACACCATCAATTCCCGGCCGGAAAGCCAGGTACTGGTAAATGAACTGAACGATACCTTCCTGATGCTTACGCCGCAATGGCTTTACGAGGGTTTTTTGGTAGAAGGCCCATATAAGGAAAGTATAGAGATCCTGAAAAATGGCGAATCTTACGCCATAACACGTGACGCTGAAGCAGAAAATCAGCTTCGCGATTTGCTCAAAAACCTTCACCCGGCCTTTGAAAAACAGCCAAACGGCTACTTCTTTCTTTCGTTTGATGATGCCCGTAAGAAAAACTGGTTTCTGAAAGCTTACCACCAGATGCTGGATTTGGGCATCCGCATTACAGGCATGGACCTGCTGCGGCATTTTCGGTTTTCGGAACATAAGGCGGCAACCAACATGGAAATCAGGAAGGGGGAAAATGAGCACGTACTTTGCCCGGAGATGCAGGTTACTTTCGGCGAAGAAACGATTCCTTTGCTGACGATCCAGCGCATCCTGCTGTCGGTTCAGCATACTGTTTTCCTATCAGACGATAGCCTGGGCGTACTGGATGAAGCCTGGCAGCATCGATATGGGAACATTTTGAGGCATGGAAGGATAAAAGATAACGAAATACAGATCGAGCGCTGGATGGCGATTACGGAACAGCACGAATCCGAAGCATTCCAACTGCTCAAGCCGGCGCTGGCCGATGATTGGTGGTCGCTGTGGGACCGTTGGCAGACAGACCAGGAAGCGGTTTTTGAGCTTCCGGCGGCCATCACCGTGGAACAGCTTCGCCCCTATCAGCAACGCGGATTTGAATGGCTTGCACTGCTGGCGCGCATTGGCGCGGGCGCCTGCCTGGCGGATGATATGGGGCTGGGAAAAACGTTGCAAACAATTTGTTTCCTGGCACAGCGGCTGGAGCAGTTTCCTGGCATGAAGCACCTCGTGGTTTGTCCATCGTCGCTCGTGTATAACTGGCAGCAGGAATTTGAAAAATTCGCCCCGGGCATTCGTATAATGCTATTTCATGGAAACGGGCGAAATGCCGCCGATCTCCGAAAAGAAGACTATGATGTTGTTATTACCAGCATGGGTACGCTCCGCGGCGACATCGAGCTTTTTGAAAACATTCCTTTTTGTGTGGCTGTTGTTGATGAAAGTCACCATATCAAAAACCCGAACGCCTTAATTACCCGCGCTGTCACTCGCATCCGTGCATTAACCCGCGTAGCCCTAAGTGACACACCGGTAATGAACAATACCTTCGAACTGTACGCCCAGCTGAATTTTGTGGTACCGGGAATGTTTGGGAGCCGGGAGTTTTTTAAACGGATGTATGCCGACCCGATAGACACCGACCACGACCCCGCTAAAATTGCCTTGCTGCAAAAGCTTACCGCGCCTTTTATCTTAAGGCGCACCAAAGAGCAGGTCGCGCCCGATCTGCCCGAAAAAACCGAGCTGGTGCTTTGGTGCGATATGGGCATGCAGCAGCGGGACTTTTATGATGATGTTCGCAGCTCGATCAGGAGCTCGATTTTTTTGGAAATTGAACGCGATGGCTTTGAACGGAGCAAATTGTCCATTATACAGGGTATTATGAAACTGCGGCAGGCATGTAATTCGCCTTTGCTGCTGCCGAATGACGGCTTTCCCTGCCGGGACTCTATCAAAACGGAGGTGCTACTGGACGAACTGCTGAATAACCTGAAGGGACATAAAGTGCTGGTGTTTTCGCAGTTCAGCAAAATGCTGGCTTTGCTGGCTAAACAGCTGGAAAACCAAAAGCTGGACTTTTTTCAGTTTGACGGACAAACACCGCCAAAACAGCGCATGGAGCTGGTAAACCGTTTCCAGGAAGAAGAAAACACCACCAACATTTTCCTGATCAGCCTGATGGCCGGTAACATGGGTCTTAATTTAACCGCAGCCGACTATGTGTTCCTGTTTGACCCCTGGTGGAACACAGCCGTACAACAGCAGGCCATTGACCGCACCCACCGCATCGGTCAAACTAAAAGAGTATTCGCCTACAAAATGATCTGCCGCGACACCATCGAAGAAAAGATCCTTCACCTGCAGCAAAGAAAAAAGCATCTTTCTGACAGTTTGATCGGCAGTGAAGATGGATTTGTGAAAAATTTGACGATGGGGGATTTGGAGTATTTGTTGAAATAAAGGCTAAATTCAGCACCTCATTGCATTTAAAATCAAGTGGTTAACTCCAGCCCAGTATCGTACTTTAAAAAATTGTAAATAATTTTTGAAGAATAGGGCTTAGCTTCTATATTTGCAGTCCCTCAACAAGGAGTCCTTCGGACCAAACAAAGGGAGTTTAGCTCAGCTGGTTCAGAGCATCCCGATTACATCGGGAGGGTCACTGAACTTGAGTTAAGAAAAATCACAAGGGAGTTTAGCTCAGCTGGTTCAGAGCATCTGCCTTACAAGCAGAGGGTCACTGGTTCGAACCCAGTAACTCCCACCGAATATCCCACCATATGGGATAAAAATCAAAAGCCTTCAGATTAATTTCTGAGGGCTTGGCTATAATCGAATATCCCCTATCGATATTGACATTTTTCGAAGGGTTAAAGTATCATACGTGAAGTGATACCAATAAGGGCGCCGTAGCTATAGAAGTTGCGAACTTCGGATATCTGGTATGGGGAACCCATTTCTACTTAACAGTTATAAATCCTATTTTTACTAAATCTTTTTGTTAGTGATCCTAAAACTAACTTTTAACCAGCGTGCGACGCAAGCGTGATTGTAACAGACGGAATAATATGACAAAGACTTATTCATTGCTATTTGTACTGATATTGCTTATTACGGCCTGTTCAAAAAAAAACGAGCCTGCTCCAATGCCCCTTCCCGGTATACCAACTACGACCGCAACTGTAAGCACTTTTGCCGGGAGCGGCAACCAGGGGTCGGTAAATGGATTTGGAAATTCCGCTTCTTTTAATGTACCATTGGGTATAGCTGCAGATGCCGCCGGGAATGTTTATGTTGCAGATTTGGGAAATAACCTGATCCGCAAGATAAGTTCAAATGGCCTGGTGACTACGCTTGCCGGCAGTGGCGCTAACGGGTCTGCCAATGGAACGGGAACAGCTGCTTCTTTTTCGTCGCCTAATGGTATAGCTGTTGACGCGGCCGGTAATGTGTACGTTGCTGATTATGGGAATAACCTGATCCGTAAGATAAGCCCGACCTGCGTAGTGACAACACTTGCCGGCAGCGGCGCTGTGGGCTCTGCTAATGGGACGGGCACTGCCGCTTCGTTTTTTAGTCCTGCGGGCGTCGCTGCTGACCTGGCCGGTAACGTGTACGTTGCTGATTATGGTAACAACCTGGTCCGAAAAATAGACCCGAATAAGGTGGTAACTACTTTAGCGGGAGGTACTAAGGGAGCTGGTTATTTTAATGGCCCTACAGGTGTAACTGCTGACTCAGTAGGTAATGTTTATGTTGCAGATTTCGGGAATAGCCGGGTTGCGCAGATCAATACAAGCGGACAGATAATCACGGTCGCTTACCTGTATTATCCTTCGGGAGTAGCTTTAGGCGCGGGCGGAAACATTTATGCTTCTTTACCCCTATATAACCAGGTTTGGGAAATACATTCAGAAGGGCAGGCGGTTCCGTTTGCAGGCGCGGGGATCCAGGGTTCAGCCAATGGCGTAGGCTCTGCGGCTTCCTTTTTTTCTCCTTCCGGCGTAGCAACAGATGTGGCAGGCAATATATATGTTGCGGATTCGGGGAATAACCTGATCCGGAAAATTGTTATACATTGAATTTGGCAGATTGGAATTTTCAGTCCCGGCAGGTTCTTCGCAGCGTACATTACCGGACTGTTTGCAAAAATTAATTTACAATTTTTTAAAGTGGGTAAAAAAAGTGTTATGTAATTTGATTAAAATCAGGCAATCAAGACCTGTTTACTTGTAATTTTATATTCATAAGCCTTGCTCTTTTTGGATTCGAAATCTGCGAAAAATCGCCGAATGAGTAAAAATTACCTAACACCGGGTCCGGTTGGAGAGTATGCTTTGACAGTTTCGCCAATGTAACCTGTCGTATTGCGCATAAAGCTATTTTTCTTTAAATTTGTAATAACATCCTGCTATAAGGAAATTATTGGTATGCTTACAGTTAAACATTCAAAGGAGGCGCTTGCATTTTGGACCATTTTTAAGGCGATGAAGCCAGCAGTAAAAAAGGAGGTTCGTGATATGATGTTGTATGAAAAGGCTTTAGGTGATAATTCAGAAATAACCTCAGATATGATGACTGCTATTTCCCTGGATTCATTTCAGGAAATCTGGGATGACCCCAAAAATGAACCTTGGGATGTTTTTATTAAAGAACGCCTTCAATGTACAAACAAGGAGATATAATTGCAGTACATTTTCCGTTAACCGATAAACCTGCCAAAACCAAACTCCGACCGGCAATCATTGTTTCCAATGAAACGAGCAACCGGCTGGATAATGATATTTTGGTGTGCCCGATCACAACCAAAATCCATGATTCTGAGTTTTCATACCCTTTAGACGACAATGATCTGACACAACCTCTGCTGCCAGGGAGTGAAGTTCGATGCAATAAAATTATGACCATCCGGGTTTGGGAAAAACAAATTATTGGTAAAATCAGTGACGTCAATCCTCAAACCTTAGCAAATATCCTTGAATTGGTTAAAAATGCATTTTGATTAAACCTGCTACCCATTTAAGGCTGCAGCAAATTAACACCAGCAGCAACCGCTATCGCCGCAAATTTTCCTCCTGGAATTACATCAAAAAATAATTTGGCCTGCTTTGGCCGTTTCGATTTTTTTTGTTTAATTTTAATCTGCCAATTGCCGGTCAATATCAAAAAACAAATACACCGGGACCCTGTTCGAAATGTACAAAGGCTTAGCCCTTGTACATTGTGTTGAGTTCAGGGTCGATCCGGATGAAACGTAAAAATAAACTCTTTAAGGCTGACGTTGTTATTATAGTGCCAATAGTATCAATTTTATATAGAAATCTGTCATGAGCCAGGAAAGTGAAATAAAGTGTCCCTCTTGCGGAAAATGGAGCAAATGGACCAATAAAATAGATGAAAGATGCCCGTATTGCGGTGCGTATCTTGACGCCCCTCGCTTACAGTATGCGGAGCAAAACAGGTTGAATACCGAAAAAGTAAGAAGAGACAGCTACCTGGTTATCAACGAAACGGATGACCCTATTGTGCAAATGTTTAAGCAATTTGTTAACTGGCTAAGGTGGGCTACATTTTTTGGAATATCGGTGATCTATTTTGTTATCGTTATTGTGGTAGTATTGTATGGGTTGGTTATGCTTTAGGAATAGTGAGTGGTGAATGGTGAGTAGTGATTGGTGAATCGAAAATGCACAAAACGGACTTAAGGCCAGGGGCTAACGACTGTTGACTGGCGTTATTAGTGAAGAAAGTGAAAGTTGTTTTGTAGTTAAATACGTGTATCGCAGGCCGGGCTTTGCCTATGCGCATAACATGGCCTGCTACCGGTAAAGGCGTTTGGCATTGATTTGTTACTGCATCTTATAAACCAATAATTTGAATGAGTCGGGAACAGCGGTCCTGGTTCCTGTTTGAAAATCCACAACGGGAAAATAAAGCTTATGCGTGCTCATGTCCATGGCCATGGTTTTAGCCCGGAATTGCGTAGCGAGGGTTTGCACGAGTGAATAACTATCGGGCGTATCCTGCTTAAATATCGAAGCCGTACCATCTCCATTAGAGACAATTACCAGTTTGTCATCCGCATCATACACCACAGCGTCCACGCCGGCGCCTATCGGCAGGGTTTGTATTATCTTGCCGGTTGAAATATCGATCACGCTCATGCCTTTATTTTGGCGACAAACCGTGAATAGTCGCTGATTACCTTTATCGATAGCTAAACCGGTTGGGCCACCACAGGGCGTTAGCGGATAGTTTTTGATAACTTTAAGAGTTTTGCATCAATTACGTTTAAACTGTTTTTGTCTTCCAGGTTGTTATAAATCATCCCTTTTCCATCCGAAACAGCAAATTCAGGGCCGCCGCCCATGTCGATCGTGCCAACCTGCGCCAGCGTCACAGGATCAACAATAACCGCGGCATTGTCATCACCTTCAAATACAATTACCTTCTTCGAAAATGGGTCGTAAATAATACCATCGGCGTCTTTCCCGGTTACCGGGATGGCTTTGATCGTTTTAAATGTTTTGGTATCAAAAGCGACTACAGCGGCTCCTTTTCCATCGCTGATAAAGCCACGGTTCAAGTCGTTGACCACTGCTATGCCGTGCACGCCCTTCATATTTTCAATAACTGCTACCTGTTTCTCTGTCCGGAGGTCGACTACGTTAACGGCCGTGCCATGTGAGGCATATAAAATATGGTTAGGCTGATCAATAAATGTATAGTCATAACCGCCGTTGCCAGTTAAGGGAATGACTTTGTCGGCAACGAAAGTGGGGGTTTGGGCTACGGCGCACAATGGCAGCAGGGCCAAAAGGATGAGTCTAAGCGCATTTTTAAAGGTTTTCATCGGGTTGTTTTTTCTAATAATGGTGTAAATCTGGGATCAAAAACTGGAAACATTTGGTGTTTTTCAAGAGTCAAGAGCCAATCCCGCACGTGCGGGAAAGAAAAACATCGATGAGATGGACCAATTGTTGAAAAGAGACCGACAACAAGTGTGGCTGATGAAGAACCAGCATCATTTCCCGGGTTCCGAAAAATATTTTGAGAGGATCTCATTCACCTGGCTGGGTTTGTGGGTGCCGATCAGTATATTTTTTTGTGTGCTGTCTTTAAACTTAATTTCTATCCCCTCGTCGCCGGATGCGGTAAAGCAGTTTTCTTTATCGTTGCTCTTAGTCCCCCAGCCGCCAAACTCACTCGTGCCATTGTATTTTCGTACGCGGATGGATGCAATTTCATCAGTTTTTATCGACCGCAACGGAGCAAATGCATCCAGGCTGAAATAAATTGCCTTGTTAGTGATTTTGAGCTGTAATGTTTGCAAAGCCATGAAAACAGTGAACCCGCCAAGCAGCAGGAAAAATATAAAATGCAGCCAACTGGGCATGGGCTTGTTTCCGACGCTGATTTTGAAAATAACCTGGATTAGAAAAAAGGCGCCGAACATAATGGCAAGGAGGGCGGGTATTAATATAAATCCCCATTGAAAATGCTGGGTTTCATCGAAGTAGGTGGTTTCCATAACTGTACGCAGGGATTTAATTATCGGAGACAGCACTTAACTCTTGGTTCTTCCTCCTCCTTCTGCAACTGCCACTTCCTTCCTGGCTCCTGGCTCTCGACTCGCATCAATTGTAAACCCTTACATAATCTATCTTCATAGTCCCGCTGGTATAGTTAGGATCGACCGTGCCGCCAAAAGTGCCGCCAACGGCCACATTCAAAATCATAAAGAAATCCTGGTTAAATGGTGTGGTGTTCGAATTAGCGTAAGTGAAATAAACAACGTTATCAACCAAAATTGATATTTGGGTGGGCGACCATTCCAACTGGTAAAGGTGAAATGCGGTCTGGGTGTTCTGAACGGTAGTGGTACTCCCGGGATTATTGCCGATATAGTGAAGCGTGCCATAAATTACATTTGGCGTATTAGCGGTTTCTTCGGCAATGTCTATTTCACCGCATGCCGGCCATCCGACGGTGGAAAAATCGTTACCAAGCGTCCAGATACCCGGCCATGAGCCTGCACCAGCGGGTAATTGTGCCCTTACTTCCACGTAACCATATTTAAAAGAAAATTTACCGGAGGACAGCAGCCTTGCCGAAGTATAATTGAAGCCCATGTAATTTTCTTTCTGCGCAATAATGTTTAGCGCGCTATCAACCACCACGGCATTCGTAGTTCTGTTGGTATAATATTCCAACTCATTGTTACCCCAGCCGTTACCCCCGTTGCCAATATTGTAGCCCCATTTTGTAGTATCGGGCGGGCCGGGCGTATTAAACTCATCCGACCAAACCAAGCTCAAGTTAACCGTAACCTTAACCGTTATGGATTGGCTTATGGTTTGCCCGGTGACGCTTTTTGCAACTACCGTTACCGTATAAGTGCCCGAAGCCGCGTACTTGTACCCTGTTGAGCCTGAGGCTACCGTCGTGCTCCCACCGTCGCCAAAAGTGTAGCTATAGCTGGTGGCGCTGGTGGCGGTAGCGGTGAAAGATACGGTGCCGGTATTATCTGTACTAACGGTGGGTGTTATTACCAGGTTTGTTGGTGTGATCGTTGTGACTGGCGGGGTAGTGGGACCACTGCCATTATCGCTGGGCTTTGAACAATTGCTCAATACAGCGAGCATTGATCCAAATAAAAATATCTGTAGAAATCTCATAACTGGTTTTAAACTTATGCGAAAATATTGAAAAATATGCGATATTCTGCATATACCATCAGACTTTCCTAATGCGCCTGCCGTAAGTCGCCAACCTGTTGGCGCATACCAGCCCATTGCCATTTCATTTTTGAAATATCAAACCAATTGCTATATTAGGGATTGAATTTTTGGCATTGCATATACCCCTGATAACATGTCGGCTGACAACTACAATAAGTGCCCTAAGTGCAAATCCGAGGAAATCCTCAGGATCCGGAGATCGATTTTCGTTAAGATTTTCCTGTTTTGGCTTCCGCTCCGAAAATTTTATTGCTTCAATTGCAGCGCGCGTTTTTATAAAATTTTCAAGGCCCAACAATTACATGCTACAAATGGCGAATAAAAAAAGGGAAGGCTTTTTAGAACCTTCCCTCAACCATATAGTTAACCAGGAGTATTAAGCTCTGCGTAACGGATGCCTGATGCCATCACGGCGGGCTTCCTTAATATCTTTCTTCAATTCTTTTTTGTCGGTTGCTAAAGTAGTTTTTGCTGTGGTTTCGGCTGCGGCATCACCACTGGCTGCATCTGCTTTAATGTCGGCCTTTTCAGCCTTGATGTCTTTTTCTTCGGTTCTGATAGCCTTCTCGTCATTGTGTTTAACTTCTTTGTCGGCTTTTATTACCGGGTGTACAACGCCTTCGGCTTTCAAATCTGTTCTTTCGGCTTTGATGTCCTGTTTTTCAGTTTGTGCTGCAGTCAGATCTGCTTTGGCAGCGGCCAGGTCGCCTGCGGCTGTTGCTTTTTTAGCAGCGGCTTTATCATTGTCATAAGCACGTACATCCTTACGCAAGGTTTGCATTTGTGCTTTTTCAGCAGGCGTCAGGGGTGTAACTGTAGTAGTTGTAGCCGGGGCGGTAGGCGCCGTAGCAGTGGTTTGTGCAAAAGCTGCAGCTGTGAACAGTATGGCAGCCATCAATAGTAGGGTCTTTTTCATATCTAATCTGTTAATTGTTTTAAATTCGTTACATATGACAAGGATTATAATAAATGGTTTAACGTGTATGATATATTTTTTTTATAAAATGAATTTAAACTAATAAGCACGTTTTTAACTATATTGAAACCTGATTTTTCTTTTGATAAATATTTAATAGATTTACGGTGCCATACTCACTTTTTAATTGCGTCTTTATTTTTAAGTCGCCTTTTTACTCTCACATTTTTTAGAATTATTACCTTTACCAACACCAATTAAACCGGAATTATGCTTATACGTTTCAAGTTTCATAAAACCGCGCTCCAGCTGTTTGCCTTTTTTATCTTGTTTTTGTTTGCGCAGATGAGTTTTGCCCAAACAGACACGCCGAAATTTAAAGTGATTGCCTTTTATACGGCCAGGGATGATAAAGCCCATGTCAGCTTTGTGCACGAAGCCAACCCCTGGTTTGCGAAGATGGCCGCGCAATACCATTTTCAATACGACTCCACAAAAAACTGGGACAATTTGAATCCGCAGTTTTTGTCGCAATACAAAGTGTTGATCTTTTTAGATACCCGGCCCGAAAAACCGGCACAACGAGAGGCTTTCCGGCACTATATGGAAAACGGCGGCGGATGGATGGGCTTTCATTTTGCCGCTTTTGCACTCACGCCATCGGAATTTAACCAGGACTGGGACTGGTATCACAATACCTTCCTTGGTGCGGGACAATATGTAAGCAATATATGGCGGCCATCAATAGCTATATTAGACGTGGACACGAACTTCCCTGCAACCAAAGAGCTGCCGGCAAAGATCAAATCATCGCCCAATGAGTGGTACCGCTGGGAGAAGGACCTGCGGAAAAATCCGGATATCCAGATATTGTGCTCCATCGATTCGGCCAGCTTTCCGCTGGGAACCGGCCCAAAACTGAATGAGATATGGCATAGCGGCTACTACCCCGTGGTATGGACCAACAAAAAATACCGGATGGTGTATTTTAACATGGGGCATAACGACATGGATTATGAGCATAAGTATGACAATACGGATCGCACCCTGTCGTACACGTTTAGCAGCCCGGATGAGGCAAAGCTGGTGTTGAATACATTGCTTTGGTTAGGGATGGGGAAGTGATTGCTGGATTGTTGGATTGTTGGAAGGTTGAAACGTTGGAAGGTTGAAACGTTGGAAGGTTGGAAGGTTGGAATGTTGGAAGGTTGGAACGTTGGAATGTTGGAACGTTTGAAACAATTTAACAATGCCACTCACAGCTCACTTTCAGCTATGAACTATCAACTATGAACTTTCTCATCACATCCCATATCTCACATCTCATATCTCATATCTCTTCACTAATATCTGATCTCTAACCTCTAATCACTAATTATTCAACCAATAAGTCACCTTGAATACCAGCATGCGGTTTTTGACATAAAATGGCCTTGGCAGGTAATTGTCCGTATAGACGATAAAAAAGTCCGATGCGGGGCGGAAACGGTACTGCAGACGGGTATTGATGTTGAAATTGCGGCCCTGCTGGTTGTACTGGTAATAGCCGGTTAGAAAAAACTTATTGGTAAGCGTTACGTCGACCTTTGGGCCGATGAGCCAAAAGGTATTTTGTCCCCAGGGTTGTGGCAGGTTGATGGAACTGATGGTGGTGCTCCATAAAATATTCACTTTTGGCTGGAAACGGTAGCCAAAATCGAAAGCGAGGTTTACTTTTTTGCCATTGTCATAGTAGCCGCCGTAATCGAAAGTAAAATCGTAGGTGTAGACCTGCTGCGGTTGCGAGAAGTAGGAAATCTCCACATTTCGCCAATGGCTTACCTGGCCGGTGTTCAGCGAATCACCTACGAAATTGGTGGGATCAAAAGGGGCAAGCAGCTTTACATAATCCGTTTCGACCAGCCCGGTTAAAACGCTGCGGTTGCGGAATATGAGCTGATAGGAAAGGTAGTCGCGGTAGTCGGTTGAATTAAAGGAGCCATCGTAGTAATCGCTGAAGTTGAGCTGGGGGCCATGGCTTAATATGATACCGCTTTTTGGAAAGAAAAGATAACCGATATACGGGTTCAGCCGGATGTATCCCTGGCGGGGCACATAGCCCACCTCGGCATTGTAATTGGCGCCCACGTATTCGTATTCGGCGCCTATTGTCCAATATTTATCGGCGTACTGCAGGTTACCGGCATCGGTGTAATCATGCCCCTCTTTACCGGGGCTGAATGATTTCAAGACGAGCTCTTTACCCGTCCAGAGATTAGCGGCCGATGCGAGGTTAAACTCCATGCCCACGTTAACGTTGTACCGCGAGTTGTTGGGCTGACTGGCCGGGTCCACGCCGGCGGGAAAATTAAATGCCTCTTTGTCAACAAACATAAAACCTATATTCGACCGGGCAAATACTTTGCGCTGTAAAACCAGGGCAGTGAAATTTTGCGCGGGCAGCGAATCATTGCTGAGGGTTTGCATGTTCATAACGCCGATACGCCAATTTTGATCGAGCTTGCCCGTGAGCCGTGAACCCGCGATGATGTTTGACGATAAGCCGATCCGTCTTGAAAAAAACGGCCTAATGGACGCATAGCCAAAATTATTGAAGAGATCGCCATTCTCGAGGAAGAACTGGCGCGTTTCGGGGTAGAACAACTCAAAGCGGCTCAGGTCGATCACCTGCTTGTCGGCATCTACCTGGGAAAAGTCGGGGTTAAGGGTTAAATCGAGGTTTAATGAGGATGAGGCCGCGATCTTGGCGTCAACACCTGCTTCGCCTTTAACGGCTACAGGCAGATGATCTGCATAGTCCTTGCTTATGGAGGTGAGTGCATACGGAATAACCGCCAGGTTCGAGCCCGGGTCGGGCGGGGGCTGGTCCCAAAAAAGTGTTCCGGTATAAGCCAGCGAGGCGGTTGGAAATTGCCGGGGTACAGGCGCCCACGCAGATTTTTCGGTAGTTTTGAGGTCGTTGCGGCTGAAGTTGATCCCCCACTCAGTTATACCCTTTTTATATCTTATGGCCTTAAACGGTATGGCTGCCTCGAAGATATATTTATCAGGGTAGTCCTTCACTACAGACACCCATTTGTTTGTCCAGTTGAGGTCGACACTCCCGCCGTTGTACATGGTGCCGTCCCATTCGGCGCCGGCGGCATTGGCTCCAAAGGAATACCCGCTGGTTTGATCGTTGAACGTATCCATGAAGAAGATGAAATTATCGTTGCGGGCAAAGCTGAAATCGCGCTTGAGCGACTCGACCATGCTGGGGCCGGGAAGCGCTTTGTAACAAATTGCCAGTATGTACAGGTTTTTTTGGTCGTAAGCCATTCGTACCTCGGTACACACATTGGCATACGATGTATCCATCGGAAAAACCATGTGGAAATTTTCGGCTACTTCGGCGTCCTGCCAGGCTTTCTCATCCGCAATACCGTCGATTTTGATTTCGGACGTGGCGGCGTGGATATGGTAAATGTATTTACTGTTCTTCTTTTGCGCGAACAATGAAAAGCTAAGGCAAAAACAATAAGCGGAAAGTAAAATTTTAACTTTCAATAGTAGTTGGATCGGATAGTTTTCGTCTAAATATGAGTTAATTTTCGTCAAAAA
>JABDGE010000105.1 GCA_013286235.1 Bacteroidota bacterium | reverse complement strand
CTACTGCCTGTTTTTAAACCGCGATACGCATTACCAGCTTAGCCGCGCTTACCTGGTATCAAGCTGCATTCTGGCATTCCTATTGCCCGTCCTGCAAATCGGGGCGCTTAGGCCGGTTAAGCTCGTGGAAGCTGTGCGCGTTAGAACGAGCGCCGCAATCCCGGCCACGATTGGCGTTGTGCATCCTCATGCCACTGCTACTGCCACTAAAACGACTGCCACCATCTCTCTGTCCACCACTACTCCTGCCACTGTCACTAAAGCGGCTACCACTGCTACTGCCACTGCCTTTACCCTGCAGCGTGCTTTGTACTGTGCTTACATCCTGGGCGCTGCAGTCTTATTTGTGCTGTTTATTCTTAAACTGCACGCCTTGTGGAGGCTCATACGTAATGCGCAAAGCGTTAAGGGTGGCAAATACCGGCTGATCACCTTAGCCGGAACAGACATAGCATTTTCGTTCTTTAACTTCGTTTTTATCGGCGCCGATGCCCCCCGGCGCGATACAATGATCAGGCATGAGCTGGTGCACACCCGGCAAAAACACTCAGCCGACGTTATCTTCCTCGAACTGCTTAAGATCATCAACTGGTTTAACCCCTGTGTTTACCTGCTGCAAAACAGTTTAAAAACGATACACGAATACATCGCCGACGAGCAAACTGCCGCCTTTGAAACGGATGCGATAACCTATGCTTCATTTTTATTAAAGAATGCGTATGGCGCGGCAGGGTCGTCCCTTACCCATTCATTTTTCAATTATAACCTGTTAAAAAAGAGGATTATTATGCTAAATAAACAACGTTCGGGTAATTTGGCAAGGCTAAAGTACCTGGTGGCTGTGCCTGTCTGCGGGATATTGCTGTGCACATCAACCCTGGTATTCAGTAAATCCTATGGTTGGGTAGATCTTGCCCCGGCCGTTGTAAGATCAGCGGGCAGCGACGCTATGGTGAATGCCAATCATGCCATAAAGCACAAACGACTAAAAATCACCCAAAACGGCATCACCACCATCAGCGACCAGTTGGCTGTTCCCAACGATGTTGGGGATCAAACATACAAAAAAGTGGTTTATACGTCCGCTACAATTACCGCAACGGACCGTTCCTTACTGCTCAAAAACCATAACATTAAAGTTGAGGTTGTTGACGATAGCACCCGTTTTACCACCAGGGACGGGCAACTGATCTTACCGATTGTAAACGTGGACGGTTATTACCTGCTGGATTATTTTTTACATCATAACGTACATTACACTGCTGCCAGGGGCGAAAGGGGAGGACTGGTTGAAGTAGGATTTATCCTAAATAAGGACCGCCGCATTACCAATGCTGAAATAGTAAAAAGCGGGGGCGCCAAACTGGATGCCCTTGCGCTTAACGGTTTTAACACCTACCAGGGTGTAGTGAATGACGACCCGGGGAAGCGCCTCAAAATAGGCGTCTACTTTTTTACCGATGACTACTCCATCTTCAAAACAGATTCACTTGAGCAGGATCCTGAATTTGGGGGAGAACTGATCATTCCCGATCACCCGTACCCGGTGAAAATAACCAGTAAGGGCTACGAGTATGATGAGGGCAGCATGGGATTCCCGGGGGATGCGTCGCTGGCCAAAGTGATCATTTACGACAAAAACGGCGGCGGCAACTGGTTTTACAAAAACAAGTGCACACCGGCCGACCTTGAAATGTTAAAGGTCAAATTCGGTTATACCTTCCCGTCAGGAACATCGCCTGTTATAGAATTCATGCAGCCCAAAAACGGCAACAACAGGCGTTTGGCCTTTGCCTTTGATGTGGCCTCGTACCTGGATACGGCCTATGCCAACCAGTTCTATAACCATATCATGAACAACATCCAATACCCCGAACAAGCCAAAAAATCGCTTAAAGGCGGTGTCGTGCTTTTAAACTTTAAGCTGGATAACCAGGGCATCATCAGCGGTGTGACAGTTGCGCAAAGCGGGAGCAAGGATTTTGACGAGGCGGCAATGAACGCTCTACGCTCTTATAAGTCGGCCATCAAGGACAATTCAGGCAAGCATAGCATAGCCCTGGTGTTTTGTGTGGCAGAAAAGAAGTACCGCCCGGTTGTTAGTGAAAAGATAAAGAAAGACGGTTATGTGGGGGAACTGGCTGTATGCGATGTTAAGTCCCCAATTGTAAGCGGAAGCGCCATGTATATGTCGACGGGTACAGCAGCTCCGAATCCCAACGTGCATTAGTGCGCAGAGCCATCGCCGGTGGCTATTTAATAGGGAGAGTTACATTGGTAAAGGCGCGTACGCTAACTTGCATGCGGGGCAACTCTGCCCTCAGTAATAAAGTTAAAAAGCCACTCCTTAATAACCATATCCCAACCCTGTGAGCACCTGTCAAAACAGTCAAGCTCCGGAATAAGCCCTTCATAGGTAAATTTAAGCAGGGTTTTATCGCCTTTTGGGAGTATCTCAAAAACTATTTTTGTATTCGTCCACTCGCCCTTATCTTTTTCGAGCCAGTTGAGGTGGCTCGACGTCACCAGCCACACAACCTTTCGGTCAGGAATAACTTCAACCAGCTTCTGTTTTGAATAATGCGCGCCCGCATGCTCGACGATAAATTCATCGTTTAGTTTCGTGCTGTGTCCTTTAAAATCTTTCGACCGCCATTTCGAGACGTCGGAAATGTAGTTGAAAACATCGTTTGGGCTGTCTGTAATATTTAAGCTTACAACATAGCCTTACATTTTTGTTCTTTTCTTAAACAATAGCTTTTTGCATTGAATCTATTCAACCTGCAGCAGGGCAATCAGTTATAAGGTTGTATAGCTGCTCCTTAATAACCATGTCCCAACTCTTCACGACCCTGGAATAACATTCCAGTTGCGGAACAAGCCCTTCATGCGTAAACTTAAGCGTTGTCATTTTGCCTTTAGGGGTAATCTCGAAAATCATCTTTGTATTTGTCCATTCGGTCTTGTTTTTTTCCAGCCAGTTAAGCCGGCAATCAGTTACAAGCCATGCGAGCTTCTTGTCAGGAATAACTTCAATTAACTTCTGCTTTGAATAATGCACATCTCCGTGCCTTATGATAAATTCGTCATCGAGTTTTGTGGTTTGCCCCTCAACGTCTTTGGTCCACCATTTTGGAATGTCGGTAATATGGTTGAATACGTCGTGTGAAGATGCCGCTACTTGAATAAAGGCGGAATAGCTTTCGTTTTTCATTATATTTTATCCGGTAATTGATACTCACTGGATTTACCTGTGTTTTTTCACCTTTGGTTGTTATTCTCCTTCGTTAATATGCCGGCTGGCCCTTCCCTTCAGTAATAAGCGAGAGGAGACTTTGCTTGAAATGTAGATTCCAGCCATATTCACAGTTGTCGTAGCACTCCATATTGGGAACGAGGCCGTTGTGCGTAAAGCTGATTTCCGTGAAACCGTTCCTCTGAGAAATCTCGAAGCTAATTTTCGTACCGTTCCACTCTTTTTTATCCTTAAGCCAGGACAGATCGCTATCGGTAACGAGCCATTCAACTTTGCGGCCAGGTTCCGATCCGATAATCTTGAACGTGAAGGAGCAATGGTTGAAAACGGCTGTAAAAACATCGTTCAATTTTTCAGACCGGCCTTCCACTTGCTTGGCCCACCATCTCGAAACCTCGTTGATGTGTTTGAACGCCTCTTCCGGGCTTGCGTTTACGCTAATTGTTGCAGTGTAATCTTTTTTTTTCATAAAGATCGTATTTTAGAATTTGCAGCAAGACTCCCGCTAAAAAAGAGGCGATCTTGTTGTCTGTGTTTTATCCTTTTGCTCCGATAGCTTCCTTTACCTTTGCCACATCCGGCCCGGTTCCGTTCCCCTCATAAAAAGTGAGATCCTCGTCGATTCCCACCAACCTTAGGCATTGGCCTCCCGGAGCCTGGAAGTAAAGATGTGGGTCCGGTATTTCAAGCTTTCTGATCAAACCGCATTCGAGGATCTTTCGGCTCATCTCCCCGACATTATCCGACTTGATCTCCAGCCAGATCGATCGAAAACTTCTTAAGAAGTCGCTTTGATCAGCGACATCGCCGTACAGAAACGCGATAAAGAAGTTTTCCCCCAGGCGAACGAAGTCCCTCTCGGGTTCCGCTTTCGTGATTTTACCACCGAGTACATCGCAATAAAATTTACGAATGCTGTCCCTGTCCTGTCGCGGAACTAAAACCGATGAATGGTTTCCAAAAATTACCTTTGTCATGCTGATCGATTTCTTGTAATGCTATAATTTGTTTAAATGCCTTTTATATTTCTTTGCCGTCAATAATCGCGTTGAAAAGCCACCCCTTAATAACCATATCCCAAAAGTGAACGCAATGCGTATAACATTCCAGTTCAGGAATAAGTCCCTCGTGGGTAAAAAGCAAAGTGGTTGTTTCTCCATCCGGAATTATCTCAAAGATCATTTTTGTCCCTGTCCACTCCGCTTTATTTTCTTTTATCCAGTTGAGCTTGCTGTCGGTTACCAGCCAAACCACTTTTTTACCGGGAATAACCTCGGTCAATTTGTGTTTTGAATAGTGATTGTCGCCATGCCTCAGTATAAATTCATCATTAAGGCTTGAACATTTACCTTCAAATTCGGTGCTTGCGCCCGCTGCCTCCCTTATCCACCATTTTGGTATGTCGGTAATGTGGTTGAAAACGTCGATTGGGCTTGCAGTAACTGCTATGCTTGTACGATAGCTTTGCATTTTCATTTTTATTTTACTTTGTCTGCCTGGTTTATTTTGGCCGTGCCCGCGCCTGTTCCGCCACCTTCAAATGCCGGCTCATTTCACAGTCCTCTTTTAATGCGGCACGCCGGCGTGTTCGGTTAGCAGTTTAAATAAACTTCCCTTAAAATATTGGTTCCAGCCGGCTTCGCACCCGTCATAACATTCTATCCCGGGTACCAGCCCTATATGGGTCATGGTCACCTGTGTCTCGTCGCCTGAAGGGGAAATATCAAATATCACGCTGGTACCGTTCCATTCCGTTTTGTCTTTCAGCCAGGGCAGGCAGCAGTTGGTTACCTGCCAGGCGATTTTTTCACCGGGGATGCTTTCGGTAACTTCAAAAGTTACAAATACTTCGCCGCTGAAGTGGACCGTAAAAACGTCATTTAATTTTTCGGAGCTCCCTTCAACGTTTTTTACCCACCATTCATTAACCCGGTTGATGCCTTCGAAGGCCTCGCCAGGCGTAAAGTCTGCAGCTATGCTGCATTGATAATTTTGCTGGTTCATTTTGCTGGATTTTTGTTCTTGGTAATAAATTTTTCAGTTTGGTAATTTGTTATTTAATAATTTTTCAAGGTTCTTCAGTTTCGATGTCCAGAACTGGTCAAAATACTTCAGCCACTCATTCAGCGCGTTAAACCCATCCTGTTTGAGCGCGCAATGCCGTTCGCGGCCGATATCCTGTATGGAAATAAACCCTGCATTGTACATGATCTTTATATGCTTTGAAACCGCCGGACGGCTCATGTCGAAATTTTCGGCCAGGCTGTTGATGGTTAAACTGTCCTTCGACAGCAGCATCAGCATTTGCCGCCTGCTCGGGTCGGCAATTACCTGGAATACATCAAGCCCTGGTTGTGTCATGGTCTGCAGCGTTTAAATGGTCGGCTATCTTATGCATATTTTTAAGCCAGCCAACATTCATGGCGTTGAAAATGCCGGTATTTTCCAATATTCTAAAACTGCCATGATCCAGCAATAGCTCCGTGCCTTCATCTTTTGGCTGTAATTCCCACGTCACTACCGAATCAACATTAATGGTTCCATCACCGGGACCAAGCTTCCACGAATAGGAAAGTTTTTTGAAGGGCACCATCTCCAGCACCTTGCAGTACACAATGCCGTCATAATCGAGGCTTGGTACAGGGTTTGCCCTGAATTGAAACTCGTGCCCTATAATGGGTTCGAAATTGTTTTTCATCAGCCAAAGTTCCATCAACTCAGCGTTGGTGAGGTATGCCCAAACCGCCTCGGGTGGTTGCGGGAAAAATAATTGGTGCTTAATGCTTGCCGCCATAATACGTAACTTTTAAGTTACCCAAATGTATAGGTAACTTTTGAGTTACGCAAATTTTTTTGAAACTTTTTTTGACGACCTGATTTAGCCGGATGTTTGGTTAGACGGCCCACCAGCCGGGGCATTGAGCCTGTCGCTTTTTGGCATCGATAGGAGAGGTCTTAGACGACATGCTGGCGGGGTTTCCGACTTCCCTTATCCACCATTTTGGCACATCCGTAATGTGTTTGAAGATGTCGTTTGGTGTCGCTGTAATTGCTATGCATATCTCATATCTCATATGTCACATCTCAAATCTCTACCTATTGTAGCTTTCAATTTTTATTGGTGTTTTTTGAGTTTCTGGTAAACCAAAAATAAAAAGGTACGCCGCTCCCAATCAGCACCAAACCCATAATGGCTTCGCGTGGCCTCGAATGAAGCGTATTAAAAAACAAGCCGAGGCAAAACAGGATGAAAATTGCCGGCACCACGGGGTAGCCCCAAACCTTATAAGGTCGCGGCGCATCGGGCATTTTTTTTCGTAAAATAAATACGCCCAGCGTAGTTGCGCCGTAATAAATAAAAACCGCGAAAATGATCATATCTGTGAGCTGGTCAAAGGTGCCTGATAGTATCAGCAGGCAGGCCCAGCCGGCCTGGAAAATGAGGGAGCCCGATGGAACATCTGCTTTGTTCAATTTAACGGCAGGTCGAAAAAACAGCCCTTCACACGCCATGGCATAATAAGTCCGGCAACTGGCCAGTATGGTCGCGTGCATGCAACTCATGGTAGTAATGGCAATCAGTACTGAAAGAAATAATCCCCCGCTCTTGCCCCAAAAAACTTTTACTGCTTCCGTCGCCGCAATCGTGTTCTGGCTGCCGGCTATCTGCGTCAGTTGCGGAGTGGATAAAAGGGAAAGATAGGTAGTGTTCACCAGCAAGTACACCGCAATCACCACGAATACGCCGGTGGCTATGCCAAGCGGGATGGTCCGTTTGGCGTCGCGTACTTCGCCGCCTACAAATCCTACGGCGGCCCAGCCCTGGTAGGCCCAGAAAGCAGCGAGCATGGCAGTGAATATCGAACCGATCCTTACCGGGGCAGCATTGTCTGTATGAAAGCTAAAGGCGCTTGCCGGGTGCGATTGGCTGCTGCTTAAGCCAAAAACAACGATCACCAGTATCGCCGTGATGATCAGCATTAAAATAAACCGGCTGATGATTGCCCCCGCTTTAAGGCCGCGACCGTTGATAAATGTAAAAAGCAGGATAAGGGCGATGGCGCAAAGCTTTATATTAAGATCGGGAAAGGGATAAAACACGCCGGCTATATTGACGTCTTTAAGCCCGGGCAGCACAGCAGGCAGGTGGATGATGCCAGAAAACGATTCGGCAAATACATAAGCCAGCGAGGAGATAGCAGCCGTTTGGATGGTGGTGAACAACGACCAGCCGTAAATGAACGCAAAAAACTTATTGTAGATGGTTTTAAAATAAGCGTATTCTCCGCCGGTTGCCGCAAGCAGCCCGGCTACCTCCGCATTGCTCAATGCGCCGAACAGGGTGATCACCCCGCCCAGCACCCAGCAAAAGAGTATCCACCCAGGCGAATGCAATTCGGCAGCCATGGGCCCCACTTTTTTATAAACACCCGATCCGATAATATTGGCCACCACGATCACCACGACCATGCCAAAGCCCAAAGTGTGTTTAAGTCGGGAAGGTTTTTCCATGTCCGCCGTTCGTTTCCCGTAAATCTAAAAAATATGACCGAATAAAATCATTCCCGGCGTTAATCAGTCATTATTGTATCGGCAAATACCGGCAATGCCTTATCGGGATAACTTTAGAAATGATGTTATAAAAGGCCAAACTAATTTTCGTTAGCTTACTCGTAGTGTTACGTCTCGTTACAGTTACTGTAAGCTTACGAAAACCCGATTTGTTTTTAACTTAGAAGCATTTCATATTTACATGGAATTGGCATAGAGCCCTGGTGTGCCTGAACGCGACGCCATGCCAATGGAAAAGACCCTGTCCTGGTCCCGATGCTCAGAGATAAAAAAAGCGCGGCTACTTTAATGCAAATGTTTAAACCTATTTGAGCACCATGCACACAAAAATCGAACTAAAAAAAACACACGAAAAACACACGCTAAACACACGAAATACACACGGTGATCACACGAAATTATAGAAAAAACACACCAAAAACACACGTGTTTTTATCCTAAAAAAGCTGTAGATAGCTGATAATTAGTTCTTTGACATATTGAATATTTGTTTTGGATTGTTTTTTTGTATGATGCATAGCAAAATCGGGATAGGCAAAGTACCTTAAAGTACCACCAAGAAGTTGTCTATCCCTGTCTATCCCTGAAAAAAGTGGCTGAAAAGCACCACATAGGCGCCACAAAAGCACCACAAAAGTGTAGCAATAACGCCTTGTTTTTCTTTACGAATAAGTTTTAAATATCTGATATTTAGCTATTTGGTACATTGAATGTTTATTCCCGGTTTTACGTTGACGTTTGACCAAAATCCGAAACGGCGATAGCCCTCTTGAGCACCGCTGAAAAAATAAACAATTGCGAAAAATAGAACATCCCAATTCCGAAATAACCGGGTTTATTTTATTGCCCCAAACGCCGCAAAGCACGAGTTCTTATGCAATACCTCTATAGTGCTAAACCCAACCTTCGCCAGCAGTTCGAGCTGGTAATTCAGCGAACGCGGGGTATCTTCATAATTTACATAATCCCATACCTTCTTCCGGAATTCCGGGCCGCCCAGGCTCTCCAGGTACGTGCTGTACTTGTCCTCAAACAGCTTTTTGATCAGTTCGGAATCATGCGTGATAAAGTCCGACACCCAAAAGCTGCCGCCCGGTTTTAGCGCCTTATAAATCTTAGTAAACATGAGTTCCCAATCGTTGTCATTGCGCAAATGATGCAGGGTAGCCGCAACGAGAATAATATCAAAATGATCGTCGGCCAGGTCGAGGTTTCGCATATCATCCTGAATCAAATTAACAGTGCCGGAAGTTTGTGGCATGATCCTTTCGTTGGCTTTTTCTAACATGGGTAGGCTCAGATCATTCAACGTGCAATTCAGGCCGGATACCTTGCTCAGCATCTTAAGGGTATAATTACCCGCTCCGCAGCCTATGTCAAGCAACTCCCTTGCATTCGGGTTAACATATTTGGCTGCTTCTGTGCAAAGCTCCATAGTTAAGGGCGCATCGATTGTAGTTTGCTGGCCCGTTTCCAGGTTGGAAAAGCGGGCCGTGTCCTTGTCAAATCTTTCTCTGATCTGTTGATTCGTTGCCTTTTTTGAATAATCCACGTTCATTCTAATATTAAGATCCTATTGATATTAAATTCCAGCTTTCTGCTTTCACCTTTCCCCCTTCACCTCTCCCCTTTTTAATTTGTCGAAGTTAATGGCTTTGATGATATTTGAAAAGTATCAATTTTATTAACTATTGCTTTACCAGCATTGAATTGAGGCATCTACAATATTTCAAAACGGATACAAGATTTAATACACCCTTGTATTAAAAATTAACTGATATTGCACGATAATTGCCATGATCGATCATCAGCCAGCTACTATCCAGTTCATCCACAAATCAATTTCGATCGACAGGCCATCCAGCGTCGTATGGGAGGCGCTTACGCATCCTGTCCTAATGAAAAGGTGGATGCATGATTCAGAAATTGAAATTGTTACCACCTGGGAAGTTGGCAGCCCGATCATTATAAATGTACAGGAAGCATCCTATAAAACCGCTTTTAGGAATACCGGCATAGTTTTGCAGTTTACAAAAGATCGCGTTTTGGAGTACAGCCATTTAAGCTCTTTGTCCCGGTTGCCCGATGAGGCTGGAAATTATACGCTCATCAGGTTTACTTTGCAGCCTGACGGGGACCAAACCCTGCTCGAACTGGATTTAACCAATTTTCCAACGGAATCCCATTATAAACACATCGATTTTTACTGGACTGTTACACTCAAAATATTAAAACGATTCGTGGAAGAAAGGAATGGTCAGCTATTGGCTTAGTAATCAATTGTTTATGTGCCTTTTCCGAAAACACTCAGCTAATTATGAAACACGCGATAAGATGGAGGCATTGGAAATGCCGCTCATTCAAAAGCTGAAAAACAGCGTTCAGTAGCCAGCTTCTCTTTCCTTCTTTAAGTTATCCGCCAGTTGGTGGACATCAATCGCAGCTTCTTTGCGCCACCGCTAAAGCCACGGCGGCACGCGGTCGGTCCCGATCAGACTCCTGGACTTTCCGACTTCCGGACTTTCGGACTACCCCAGCTTCACAGCAGTCCCGGCAATTACAAATGCAATTCCGCTATAGGCCAACGCTAAAAATGCACTCGTAAGTTCACCTCCAAGATCAGCATCAGCGGCATCGATAATCCTGGGTATATGGAGCAAAATAAACCATGTAAATATCATCGCCCCCAAAAGGGAGGCAATTAACCCTGTTTTGATTTTAAAAATGATGGAAATACCGGAGCCAATTAATGCTACGCCGCAAGCATAGATCCAGAATAGATGGTTAGGTATCCATGAAGGAACAAGGGTGGATGCACCTTCCGCCTCCATGAAATGCAATATCCCGAAACTGATCATCGTAATGGCAAATAAAATAGCCCCGAAGGCTATTTGTTTTCCCAAAAACCGGGCGTGATGCTTTTTATTTCTTTCCGAAAAACAACCGGCTATAACAAATGCCCCCCCGGCTAAGGCCAATTCTTTCTCGGCATTCTCCCATTCATCCAAATGCAAAAAATTTGGACTCGTCAGGAATTCATAGGGGATATAGTAAAAACAAAAGATGGCCAGGAGCACAGTTCCAAATACGGCAGAAACTTGCCTCGTTCTTTTTTCAAAAAAAATGCATCCCCCGGCCAGTAAAAACATGATTCCGAAAATAACAGCGAGCACTACGCGGCCGACCGGCCACAAATGTGCCGGAAGCGGTAGTATATAGGGAAAATCATGATAATAAATTGCCTGAACGCCGATCTCGCCTATAGCGATAGCATAAAAAATGCGGCCCATATTAAATAGATTCTCCATGAGAGGGGTGGTTTTGATCTATTTGTCTGAATTGTGTAAGTGCTTCGTATCCGGAATAACAGGGACTAATGTAGTAAATAATTGAATGATAAATTGGTCCCGGGCCTGGTTCAAAATCAAACAAATACGTTCAAACAAAAAGCTCCCAAAAAGAACGTATTTTAGGAGCTTACAGGCCGGATTAAAGCCTGAACCTTCACCTTCCCTGCTGTTTATATGCCTGCTGCCGCTACGGCTTTTTTACCTCAATGTCCCGGGTTAATAACAGCCATGGTCCGGAAAATTCACCGGCCCATTTTCGACGCGGATTTCGTATATTGCTGGGAAAAACAAGGTATTAATAAAATGAAAAAGGGTGTACTACTCACAATTGCGCTTTTACTCATCTATTCTTCGTGCAAAAAAAGCGATCCGGTTGCTCCGGCGAATACGCTCTCAGCAACCGTGGATGGCGTGGCGGAAAACTTTAGTATCGGCCAAACAACATACCTTAGCAATGGCCTTGCCCCGGATGCTGACCTTTCAATTTTCGGCAGTGAAGGCTCCGGCGCAAATTCACTCAATTTGGCAATCACGATAGAGGCAAACAACACGATAGCTACGGGCACTTATACGAACGCAGATGTCAACAATGCAGGCTTCATAAGCATAACTTATAGCATTGGGCCTGCTACAACAAATTTTGACTTTTATACATCGGATCCCACTGCAAAATATCCCACAACGATAACCATCACCTCCATATCCAACGGCAATGTCCAGGGTACATTTAGTGGGCAGTTACCTCTTTATAATGGAACAGCTATAAAAACGATCACCGATGGTAAATTTAATCTTAATGTTAAGAATCCATAACCACGCGGGGTAAAGGGGCAGCGACCTGTTCAATCCGTGAGCAAATCTTCTATCATCTTCAACGGCTCCTTAGCTTCCGGCATAGGCAGCAGCGGGTAAACATGGATCATTTCCGGCGCCTCGTGATAGTTTACTGTCAAACCTGCAGCTTCAGCTTTTTTTACAAAGGCACGGGCATCGGGATTCAGGATGTCGCGTGTGCTGCTGAAGAGGGTAATAGGGGCGAGGCCCTTCAGTTCACCAAACATCGGGCTAACCAAAGGGTCGTCCAGCCGTAGTTCTCCCGCCAAAGTTCCGCTGCATATTGCAGCCCGGGCTTAGCCAAAAATGGGTCGTTCGGTGCAACCTGGTCTATCAAGGGGTTATCCAGGTGCAAGTCCAACCCCGGGGAAATTAATATAATGTTGCGGATGGCAGGCAAGCCACGGTCACGCAACAAGATAGCAGTACAAAGTGCAATGGTGCCGCTGGCCGAATCGCCCATGAGCGTAAAATTTTCCGGGCCGTCCTGATCAAAAAGCTCCGCTGCCAGGTCCGCAATGACCGTTATCACCGTTTGAGCCGTGCCTGCCGGCGCCAGTGGATAGATAGGAATAATAAACCGCGTTTGCGTTTCAACGGCAAGCTTTGCAACCAATTTCCAATGAAGCGGGCCTATTTCATGGATCCAGGCGCCACCATGGGCATACAAAGCGTTCTTTTTTGCTGTAATACCAGGCGGGGATAGCACATACACCGGCCAGCCGTATTTGTGTTGAAGTTCAATATCCACCTTATCGGCCAGGCCTTTGGGCGGGGCATAGCCATGCGGTTGTCTTATCAACGATTCGACGTCCTTCCGGGTCGCTTCAACAGAGCTTAGAAGTTTTTTAGAACCCCGAAGCCGTATGAAGACTACCATCAATTTGCTTGCAAAGCTTGTCATTTGTTTTTTTTAGTGAGGATTCGTTTCAGGCATTAATTAGGCCCGCGTGGAAAATATGCTCAAGGTATAAAGTTAATTCAAATGCCAGAAGTCGGAAGGCCTAAAGATTTTGCATTTCTGGTTTTCGTAAGTTGTCCAGCTCATTTCCGGCTAAAGACGCACGTAGGTTGAAAGGTTGGCACGACCGATCTTAGTTAATATCGTACACTATATCCTTTATACTAATCATGTATTACTATTCCAGCTACCCGGTATTCTTTCAACCGGGTGACAATTGATTTTTATTTCGCCAGGGTTTGTATCCACATTCCAGACTCAGCGGTTTTAAATCATGCCTGCAGGCGCCACCACGCCACAAATCAAATAAACACAGTCGGTAAAATAAATGGAGTTAACCGTCAAAATGAAAATCAACCGGATAGGGGCACTCGCTTT
>JABDGE010000104.1 GCA_013286235.1 Bacteroidota bacterium | reverse complement strand
CATTAGCCCCGGCGGCGCTGAAGCAAAAAGCTATTTGGCTGAAGAAGGCCGTTAAAGAGAACGGCTATTACCTTGATCCGGAATTAAGCCTGCCCTCATTAGCCGAAACGCTGGAGATGCACCCCCATGATTTGTCGCAGATTGTGAATATGGCGCTCAAAAAAAACTTCAGTGATTTTATTAATGAATATCGCATCCGGGAGGTGACCAGGAAAATACAGGACCCGGCTTATGACCGGCTAACCCTGCTGGGCATTGCTTTCGATTCCGGATTCAATTCCAAAACTACTTTTAACCGCGCTTTCCGGCAAATGACCGGCAAAAGCCCGGCGGCATATAAAACCGATCTAAAAAAAGAGCGACCATTTTATTTTTTGGAACCTTATTCCCGTTCTGCCGCGATAATTTCGTCTCACGAAGCCACACTCGTGTGGTCTTCTGAGAAAATAAGCCGAAATTATATGTTTAAAAATTATTTCAAAATCGCCGTCCGGCAGCTCCGCAAACAAAAGATATATGCGGCCATTAAGATCGGGGGCTTTGCATTCAGCATTGCCGCCTGTTTGTTAATTGCGCTGTATATCCGCGATGAGCTGAGTTATGATAAGTCGTGGCCTGATGCCAACCGGATCTACCGGCTGATAGGTAAGTATAATGATAATGGGACCGACGTGACACAACCCACCTGGCCTGCGCCGATGGCAAAAGCGCTGAAGGCCGATTTCCCCGAAGTGGAGGTGTCTGGCCGCCTGATGCCCAGCAGCCTGATGGGCGCCGGTACTGCCGAGGTAAGGCGGGCCGACCGGGTAGAGGATAGCTATGAGGACAAAATAACCTTCGCCGACCAGCAGATGCTGGATATATTGAAACTGCCCATGATTTATGGCGACCGCTCGCATGCACTGGCAAACCCGTTCAGCATGGTGATCTCCAAAAGCAAGGCCGATAAATACTTTTCCGGCCAAAACCCGGTCGGCAAGGTGATGTACCTCAATGATGATAAAACCAGGCCCTATACCATTGGCGGAGTGATGCAGGATTTGCCGGCAAACTCGCATTTGCAATATAATTTCCTGCTCACGCTTACCGGCATGGAATTTGGAAAAGGCGAACAAGAAAACTGGGGTAATTTTAATTACCCGGACTACCTGCTATTACGCCCAGGGGCCGATGTTAAAAACGTTGAGAAAAAAATAAGCGCCGGCATTATTAAAAATTATATGCTGCCGCAAATGATGCGTGACGGTGTGAAGGATGCCGCAACAAGAGTTGCGAAATTCAGGTTGGTGCTGCAGCCGGTTACCGATATTAATCTTTACTCGGACGGTATAGACGACGGGCTTTCGCATGGCGATATCCGTTTTGTATGGCTGTTTGGCGCGGTTGCCGGGTTCATCCTCCTGATTGCCTGTATTAATTTTGTAAACCTGGCCACCGCAAAATCGGCCAACAGGGCCAAAGAGGTTGGTTTGCGCAAGGTGGTGGGCTCGTACCGCAGCAGTTTGATCAAACAGTTCTTAACCGAGTCGCTGCTGTATAGCTGCCTTTCTTTCATCATCGGTTTACTGCTGGCCTGGCTGCTGCTGCCCTGGTTTAATACGCTTGCCTCCAAATCGCTAACCATGCCCTGGGGCGAGTGGTGGCTATTGCCGGTAGTGCTATTTTCGGCTTTTGTTATAGGTATCATGGCCGGCTTATACCCGGCGTTTTACCTGTCGGCATTTAAGCCGGTGCAGGTTTTAAAAGGTACGCTGGCTACCGGGAGCAAAGGCTCGTTGCTGCGTAACAGCCTGGTTGTATTCCAATTCACAGCTTCCATTGTGCTCATCATCGGCACCATGGTTATCTACAACCAGATGCAGTATATCCTAAACAAAAAGATTGGCTTCGATAAGGACCAGGTGGTGTTGATACAAGGAACGAATACGCTGGGCGATAAAAAGGCAAACACTTTTAAAAATCAGCTTCAAAAGCTGGCATCGGTAAAAAGCGTATCCATAAGTGATTTCCTCCCTGTTACAGGCACCAAGCGCGATGGCAATACTTTCTTTGTCGATGGCCGCAGTAAGCTTGATGCCGGTGTTTTTGGCGAGTTTTGGCAGGTTGACGATACTTATCTCAAAACATTGGGCATGAAGCTCGTGGCGGGACGCAATTTCTCATATGATATGTCGGGCGACACCGCCGGTAAAACCATCATCATTAATCAAACGCTGGCTAAAAGACTTAATTTAAAAAACCCCATCGGCGCACGGATCACCAACGGCGATACGTTCACCGTTATCGGCGTGGTGGAGGATTTTAATTTCGATACCATGCACGACCAGATCGGTCCGCTGGCGCTGCATTTCGGCCTTAGCCCATCGCTGGTTAGCGTAAAAGTCAGCGGCACGGATATAAAAAACACCCTGCAATCCATTTCAGCTACCTGGAAACAATTTGCACCTGATCAGCCCATCCGTTATACCTTTATGGATGAAAGCTTTGCCAACATGTATGCCGATGTGCAGCGCATGGGCCGCATCTTTACCACCTTTGCCATTTTGGCTATCGTCATTGCCTGCCTCGGTCTGTTTGCCCTGTCAGCCTTTATGGCCGAGCAGCGCAGCAAAGAGATCGGTATCCGCAAAGTGCTGGGCGCAAGCGTGAGCGGTATCACCACACTGTTATCGCTTGATTTTGTAAGACTGGTGGCCCTGGCCATCCTCATCGCTTCGCCCATCGCCTGGTGGGCCATGAATAAATGGCTGCAGGGGTTTGCCTACAGCGCCCCGTTGCATTGGTGGATATTTGCTTCGGCAGGCCTTTTGGCAATATTGATCGCGTTGATCACGGTTAGCTTCCAGGCCATAAAAGCCGCAATTATTAATCCCGTTTGGAGCCTTCGCTCGGAGTAGGCAGTGGGCAGTAGGCCGTAGCAGTTAGCAGTAGGCAGTGGGCAGTAGGCAGTAGGTAGTGGATAGTAGGACAGTGGGCGGTAGGCAGTAGCAGTTGGCAGTAGGCGGTAGGCAGTAGGCAGTAGGCAGTAGGACAGTAGGACAGTAGGCTGTTGGCAGTAGGCAGTAGGCAGTTGGCTTTGAGATACGGTTTGTGAATTTTTGATCTAGTTGAAACACTATTTGGTGCGTTTCGGGGTGAGATGCGGAACGCATTTTTATGTCCGGAGGAGGGAGCGCGCAATTCAAAACCGCACAGCCGCCTGTTCGTTTTTGTTACAATCCATATTTCAAATATTGCATAATTTTATATCTATCAGTAGGTTAGCAATTTGGAACAACGATTGACGTAAGAAAACCACTTGAATACACATACTTTCCATATCAACCTGTACGACCTGGCTTTCCTTGGCGTGGTATTTACCGGGCTGAATTTTGCCTTGTTGTTAGGATTCACTAAAAGGATCAGCCAATCCGCAAACAGGTTCCTTGCCCTGGCCCTGGTTGTGATGGTTTTGTGGATGGTCCGTATTTCAAGCATTGATATTGGGCTTCCGCTGCAATTTTCATTGGCGCTGGGGCCCCTGATCTTTTTTTATGTACTGAAATTAACGCGGCCGGAATATAAATTCAGCGCTAAGGACTTGCTGCATTTCATTCCGGCGCTACTGGAACAAGCCGTCCTGCTGAACCCGGTATTGCAATTCCTGGCGCCTGTTTCAATGATTACATACCTGTATTGCTCTCACAGGCTGATCGAACGGTATTACGGGCGGCTAAAATTTAACGGTGGTGATCGTTACCGGACTGAATTACGATGGCTGCATAAATTGCTGGCAGGCTTTGGCCTGCTATGGTTTCTGTGGATACCTTATACCGCCATCGGTTATCTTTATTATCAGCACCAATTAAGCGTCCAGATCTATTATCCTTTTTATCTGACTGTATCGGTGATGCTGATCTGGATGGCTGCTATAGCTTATTTAAGGCCGGAAGTCAGCATATCCATAAATCCGCCTGCTTTTTTAAAACCATCGCTCCCGGCCGAATTGAAGCAAAAAGGTGCCTGGCTAAAGAATGCCCTAAAAGCCAACCTTTATTACCGGGACCCGGATCTAAGCTTAACCGCACTGGCTGAAAAGCTTGGTTTGACTACCCACGAATTGTCCCGAATAATTAATACCACGCTCAAAAAAAGCTTCAACGATTTTATCAATGAATACCGTGTGGCGGAAGTAGTACAAAAAATGCAGGACCCTGCTTATGATCGTTTAACGATGACAGGCATTGCCTATGATTCCGGCTTCAACTCCCCAAGCACCTTTCACCGCGCATTCAAAGAGATGACAGGAAAAACACCTGCGGAATATAAAAAAGAACTCCCATCTTATAATTTGACATATCGTTCCCGGTTTGCGGCGGTAATTTCGTACCAGGAAACCACGCTAAAGTGGTCTCACGACAAATTAAACCGCAACTATATGTTTAGAAATTATTTGAAGATCGCTTTCCGGAATTTTTGGAAACATAGGGTGTTTACGCTGATCAATGTTATCGGCCTGTCGATAGGTATCAGCGCAGCATTAGTCATCTACCTTCTGGTACATTATGATTTCACCTTTGACAAATTCCATAAAGACGGCGATCGTATTTATCGTGTAGTAACTAACTTTTCGGTCTCGGGCACGCCCTGGTATGCTTCGGGTGTGTGCGGACCGCTGCCCTGGGCCGCGAAAAACCAGGTAACGGGTTTGCAGGAAGCAGCTCCGATACTCATGTTATCCCAACCGGATATAACTGTGCCCAACGGCAGTAAATCTTCCTCCCGATTCAAATTACAGGACAATGTGGTGGTCGCCGACAGCGACTATTTCAAGCTTTTTGAGTACCAATGGCTTGCCGGTTCGCCGAGGTCAGCGCTCAACTCGCCATATCAGGTCGTCCTTACTTCCGACGAGGCTGAAAAGTATTTCCCTGGAGTAAGCTACGATCAAATGCTTGGGCGCACAGTAGTATATGATACATTAAAAACCACGGTGAGCGGAATTGTGCAAAGTATCAGGCAAAATACCGATTTTACTTTTCACGATTTCATTTCATTTCCTACCGCTTTTTTAAATCCCCCATTAAAAATGCAGCTGCGTTTGCGCAATTGGGGAGGCGTGAGCCCGTCATACCAGCTTTTTGTTAAGTTAGCGCCACAGGTTAAAACGGCACGTATCGAACAGCAGCTGAACGATATTGAGAAAAAGAACCTGCAACCGAGACCGGGCCACACGGAAGTGCTGGCATTACAGCCGCTGGCTGACATCCATTTCAACACCGCCCGCGGAACTTTCGTTGGCGGCAGGGTGGCCGACAAAACAACCCTATATGAGTTATCCGGCATAGCGCTTTTCCTTTTGCTACTGGGCTGTATCAATTTCATCAATCTTACTACTGCAGAATCTGCTCAGCGGGCCAAAGAGATCGGTATACGCAAGACAATGGGCAGCAGCCGTAAGCAGCTGATATTCCAGTTTTTGAGCGAGACTTTTCTGATCACGCTTGTTTCCGTGATGATTTCGGTTGCCATTACACCTATTGCGCTCTGGCTTTTTTCAACCTTCATTCCGCAGGGCATTCAAGCCGGCCAAATCTTACAGCCTAACATTGCGCTGTTTCTTGTACTGTTGATAATCGTCGTCAGCCTCGCTTCCGGATTTTATCCGGCTATGGTGCTTTCAGGCTACAAACCAATTTCGGCCATTAAGAACCAGGCTAACGAAGGCGGTAGCAAAACCCGGAATGCAGTGCTTCGAAAATCGCTTACAGTAGCCCAGTTTGCTGTTGCGCAATTTTTTATCATGGCAACTATCCTGGTGAGCAAGCAGATCTATTATGCCATTCACAAGGATATGGGTTTCAAAAAAGAGGCTATTTTGATCGTCAGTTCACCGGTAAAAAAAGATGCTGTTTTTGTCATCCATTCGCAGGAAAAAAATAAACAGCAGGCAAGCCTTAGCCATGTATTTCTCAATAAGCTCAGGGCCATTCCCCAGGTCGACGCGGTAAGCATGGGCTTTGACCCGCCTATTTCTGATTACTCCAATTCAACCGATGGCAGTTATCAAGACGGGAAGAAAGAGATCAAGATCGAAAACCTCGGTACAAAATTCGGTGATGAAAACTATATTAAAGTCTATCATATTAAGTTGCTGGCAGGACGCAACCTGATGCCCGGCGATACGTCAAAGGCATTCCTGGTCAATAATACCCTGGCAAAAGAGATTGGCTTTAACAATCCGCGGGATGCGGTGGGCAAAGTGATCAGTAACTTTAATGGCGACAAGGATATGCGGATCATAGGTGTTGTGAGCGATTTTAACCAGGAATCGATACATGCTGCTATCGCGCCCCTGGCTATTCTTACCAGTACCGATTATGGTTTCAACGGCACTTTTCATATTGAGTTAAAGCCGCAAACAGCAAATGGCGATGAGTGGAAAACTGCTATTTCATCAATGGAGAAAGCCTGGAAAAAAATCTATCCCGATGATGACTTTGAATACCGGTTTTTTGACGAAAGCATTGCCCGGCTGTATGCCGATGAGCAACAGGTTTCGACACTGCTGGGCTGGGCGACCGGATTATCCGTACTGATCAGCTGCTTAGGTTTGCTTGGCCTGGCCATCTACACTACCAACCAACGTACTAAAGAGATAGGCGTACGTAAAGTACTCGGTGCGACTGTAAGCCAGATCGTAGTCCTGCTTTCAACCGAAATGGCATGGCTGATCGTACTGGCTTTTGTTATCATAAGCCCGGCGGCCTGGTGGGCCATGAATAAATGGATGCAGGGCTTTGCCGACCGTACCGCCGTAAGCTGGTGGATATTTGAACTTAGCGGAGGGGGCATGTTGCTGACCGCACTATTTACTTCAGGTTTTCAGACCATCAAAGCAGCGATGGCTAACCCGGTGAGGAGCCTTCGGAGTGAGTAGGCAGTAGGCAGTGGCAGTTCGCAGTAGGCGGTGGCAGTTGAGATATCTAAAACTGCCCACTGCCAACTGCCCACCGCAAACTGACTGAACGTGCGCAATTCAAAAACGAACAATCGCCTGTTCGTTTTTATTACAATAGGGGTTTCAAATATTGTATAATTTGATCTTTATCACCAAGTTAGCTATTTGGAACAGTGATTGATGCAGTTAAATACTTTGCAGCCATATACATTCCATATCAACCTGTATGAACTGGCTTTCCTTGGCATGATATTTACCGGGCTGAATTTTGCCTTGTTGTTAGGATTCACCAAAAGGATCAGCCTGCCCGCAAACAGGTTCCTCGCGTTGGCCCTGGTTGTGATGGTTTTGTGGATGGTCCGTATTTCAGGTATTGATATCCGGCTGCCGCTGCAATTTTCATTGGCGCTGGGTCCCCTGATCTTTTTTTATGTACTAAAGTTAACGCGGCCGGAATATAAATTTAGCCCTAAGGACTTGCTGCATTTCGTTCCGGCGCTGCTGGAACAAGCCATCCTGCTGAACCCGGTATTGCAATTCCTGGCGCTTATTTCAATGATCACCTACCTGTATTACTCTCACCGGCTGATCGAACGGTATTACCAACGGCTAAAATTTAACGGGGGCGACCGGTACCGGTACGAATTGCGCTGGCTGCATCGCTTGCTGTTGGGTTTCGGACTGTTGTGGCTATTGTGGATACCTTTTAAGGCGGTCGATTATTTTTATTATCATAACCAATTAGGCGTCCATGCTTATTATCCTTTGTACCTGCTTTTAGCGGTAATGACCATTTGGATTGGGGCCGGCGCTTTTTTAAGAGGCGAGGCCGGCGTGTTGTTCGAAACGCCGCCGTTTTTAAAGCCACCACTGCCAGCGGAAATGAAGCAACAGGGTGTTTGGCTGAAGAGAGCCGTGCAAACCGGCCGCTATTACCAGGACCCGGAACTAAGCTTAAGCTCACTGGCGGAAAAACTGGATATTCCGCCTCACGAATTGTCCCGCATCATCAACGCAGCACTCAAAAAAAACTTCAATGATTTCATTAATGAATACCGCGTTGCGGACGTTGTTCAAAAGATGCAGGATCCGGCTTATGACCACATCACGTTGCTGGGTATAGCGTTTGAATCGGGGTTTAACGCGCAAAGCAGTTTTAGCCGCATTTTTAAACAAATGACCGGAAAACGTCCGCTGGAATATAAAAATGACCTGAAAAAAGAATTCCCAAATTATAATTTGAGAAGTCATCAACAATTTGCGCCGGTAGTTTTACATCGTGAAACCGCTATAGGGTGGTCGCGTGAAAAATTAACCCGCAATTATATGATTAGAAATTATTTGAAGATCGCATGGCGCAACCTGATCAAAAACAGGATGCATTCGTCTATCAATATAGCCGGCTTAGCGGTGGGTATGGCGGTAGCTATGCTGATCGGCCTTTGGATTTGGGATGAATTGTCATTCAACCAAAGTTTTAACAATTACAACCGAATAGCCATTGTTATGCAGCACCAGACAGCTAACGGCGATGTGAGCACGGGAACCGCGGTGCCTTATTTAATGGGTGATGAATTAAAAAAAAGCTATGGCAATGATTTTAAATATGTCAGCATGTCAAAATGGACAAATGATCATATTTTGGCTTTTGGCGAGAACAAGATCACGAAACGCGGCAATTACTTCGAACCGCCGATAACCGAGATGCTTTCGCTGAAAATGCTGAAAGGCACACGTTCGGCTTTGCAGGATAATCATTCAATTATACTTTCGGCATCAACTGCAAAAGCATTGTTTGGCAATAGCGACCCGATGAATAAACGGGTAATAATAGATAACAAGTTTGACGTTACCGTAACTGGTATTTACGAAGACTTGCCTTTTAATTCAGATTTTAACGATTTAACATTCATTGCGCCGTGGAAATTGTATATCGATGCTAACAACTGGGCCGAAAAAGCAACCAACCCATGGGGCAATAACTCGTTCCAAACCTGGGTACAAATGGCGGACAATGCTGACATGGACAAAGTTTCGGCAAAAATAAAAGATGTATGGCTGAAAAGAGTGACATCGGCGGATGCAGCATACAAGCCAGTAATTTTCCTGCGCCCGATGCGTAAATGGCATTTATATTCAGAATTTAAGAATGGCGTAAATGTCGGTGGCAGAATTCAGTTTGTATGGTTGTTTGGTATGATCGGTTTTCTTGTTTTACTGCTGGCCTGCATTAATTTTATGAACCTGAGTACAGCCCGGTCCGAAAAACGTGCGAAGGAAGTTGGCATTCGCAAGGCTATCGGCTCGTTAAGGGGGCAGCTGATCAGGCAGTTTTTTTGTGAATCAGTTATGGTATCAGTATTTGCTTTTATTTGTTCAATCGTATTGGTGGTGCTCATGCTTCCATTTTTTAACGAAGTTGCGGACAAAAAAATGCAGGTATTGTGGTACAATCCCTTGTTCTGGTTGCTGGGTGTATGTTTCAGCTTAATCACAGGTATAGTGGCAGGAAGTTATCCCGCGCTTTATCTGTCATCATTTCAGCCGGTTAAAGTTTTAAAAGGCACATTTCGCGCCGGGCGCTTTGCATCGCTGCCCAGAAAAATATTGGTGGTACTGCAGTTTACCGTTTCCGCTATTCTCATTATCGGGACTATCGTTGTTTTCCGGCAAATTCAATACGCAAAAAACCGGCCGGTTGGTTATAACCGCAATGGTTTGGTGAGTACACCTATTGTTACGGAGAAGGTACATAAAAACTTCGCTGCAATTCGCGACGAATTAAAAAGCTCGGGTGAGGTATCGGAAATTGCCGAAACATCCAGCGCAACCACCTATGTGGATGATTTTGACGGTGGTTTTAGCTGGAGGGGCAAAGACCCTTCGGTACAAGGCAATTTCGGTGCGATTTTTATTTCGCCTGAATTCGGTAAAACAGTCGGCTGGCATATAAAGGAAGGCCGTGATTTTTCCAGGGACTTTATTACTGATTCAACTGCAATGATATTAAACGAGACCGCTGTAAAATTTACGGGATTAAAGAACCCGGTTGGTGAAACTATAAAATGGAACGGCAAAAACTACCACGTGATCGGTGTGATTAACGATATGTTAATGCAGTCGCCTTACGACCCTGTTTTTCGCAGTGTTTTTGTATGGGATGGTAATACGCAGCCGGTCGTGCAGGTCAGGATAAACCCTGCAAAAAACACCCACGAGGCGCTGGCAAAGATCGAAGCCGTTTTCAAAAAATATAATCCTGCGCAACCATTCACCTATGGCTTTGCGGATGCAGATTACGCCAGAAAATTTGGCGAGGAAGAACGCATCGGCAAGCTGGCGAATTTCTTTACCATACTGGCCATTTTTATCAGTTGCCTCGGTTTATATGGTATGGCCTCCTTTATGGCCGAGCAACGCACCAAAGAGATCGGTGTACGAAAAGTGTTGGGAGCAACTGTCTTCGGCCTGTGGGGCCTATTGTCAAAAGATTTTATAAAACTGGTGGTGATATCACTTTTAATCGCCATACCTATCGCCTTCTACTTTATGCACGGCTGGCTGCAGAATTACAACTATCGCACGGGGCTTTCCTGGTGGATATTTGCCTCAACAGCAGCTGGAGCCATCATTATTACCTTGCTTTCTGTAAGTTATCAAAGTATAAAAGCAGCAATAGCAAACCCTGTTAAAAGTTTGAGAAATGAATAAATGCCATTCCAAAAAAGAATATCCTTTCGTTCGCTTTTGTTATAATTGCTTCGGCAGGTAAAATATAATTCGGTATTTTTCAGCGTTTTATTGCTTTGGAATAGCTATCGATTTCTATAATTGGATTGAGGACATATAACTTCCATATTAACTTGTATGACCTGGCGCTCACCGGGGCCATTTTCATCGGGCTTAATTTTGCTGTGCAATTATGGTTCGCCAAAAGAACAAGCCAGGCTGCAAACCGGTTTCTGGCGCTGGCGCTGGTCGTAATGGTTATGTGGATAGCCCGGCTATTGGCCATTGACATCGGGATAGGGGCCTATTTTCCGCACTGGAGCCGGTTGCCGTTGCAGTTTTCCCTGGCGCTTGGCCCGCTGATTTTCTTTTACGTGCTTAAAATAGCCCGGTCGGCGTATAAGTTCAGGCTAAAGGACATGCTGCACTTTAGCCCATTGCTATTGGAGCTGGGCGCGCAGGCGGTGGAGACTGAACAAAGCATAAAAACGGGGGCGGCTACTTACGATACGCCGGTCTTCCGGCAGTTGGACCCGGCACTGCAACTACTGGCGTTCATTTCGGTAGGTATTTATTTGTATGCATCCCATAAACAGATCAAACGCTTTTATAGCCGGCTAAAATTTGAAGGTGGCGACCGCTACCGGTATGGACTTCGTTGGCTGCATAACATACTGAAGGGCTTCGGCCTTTTATGGGTATTGTGGATTCCCCTTACAATGGCGGGTTATTTTTATTACCACCACCCGCCGGCCGGGCCTTTTTATTATCCGTTATATCTCCTTTTAGCGGTGATGGCCATCCGGATGGCTGCTGTGGCTTGTTTGAGGCCCGAAGGCAGCCTGGCAAATGACCGGCCTTTGTTTTTTAAACCCTCTACACCAGACGAGCTGAAACAGAAAGGCCTTTGGCTGAAGAGAGTGGTTAAGGAAAAGCGCTATTACCAGGACCCTGACTTAAACCTGGGCTCGCTTGCTGAAAAGCTTGGTCTCTCCAGTCATGAATTGTCACGGGTGATCAACACGGTATTCAAAAAAACCTTTAGTGATTTTGTTAATGAATTTCGCGTCAACGATGTGATCAGAAAAATCCAGGACAGCGACTATGATCATATCACGCTGTTGGGCATTGCCCTGGAATCGGGTTTTAACTCTCAAAGTACGTTTACCCGCATTTTTAAACAGGTGACGGGGAAAAGCCCGATGGAATATAAAAATGAACTGAAAAAAGATTGCCCATCTTATAACACGGGCAGCGATGCCCGGTTGGCGGCGGTAATTTCGTACCATAAATCCACACCGAAGTGGGATCATGGGAAATTAAACCGCAATTATATGTTTAGGAACTATTTAAAAATCGCCTGGCGCAATTTGGTACGCCAGAGGCTTTTCAGCCTGATCAATATATCAGGCCTGGCTGTCGGATTATCTGTTTGCATGCTGATTATGATCTATGCAGCGCATGAGCACAGCTATGATCGATTCCACAAAAATGCCGACAGGATATTCAAACCCCATGGGCAGGTGAAAATGGACGGTACGACATTTAGCATGGACCAAATGAGTTATGTGTCTGGGCCCATCATAAAACAATCACTGCCGGTAGTAGTGGATTATGTGCGCACCACACGTTACTTCACATCAGTGGTGCTTGTGAGTACCGCATCGCGGCCTGGCCAGAAATTTGCCGAAGATAAATTGCTGTTTGCCGATGCAGGCTTTTTCAATTTCTTTTCTTTCAAATTGTTATCCGGGCAGCCTGCACAGGTATTAGCCAGGCCATTTTCGGTGGTCATATCGCAGGATATGGCCAAAAAGTACTTTGGTGATGAAAACCCGGTAGGAAAGACACTGACCATCAAAACCGATAGCGCCTATACTTACCAGGTGACAGGCGTTGCCGAAAATTGCCCTTCCAATTCGTCCATTGAATATAATTTTGTGGCATCTAATTCCGGCTTTGTAACAACCAAAGGGGCTAAAGATTACCTTGGCGATCAAAAAGTGGGCAACGGTACTTTTGATGTTTACCTGTTGCTGAGGCATCGCTCGGATACTGCGGCATTGACGACGGGCCTCAGGTCACTAACGGCCGATAAAAACCCTAAAGCACAGGTTGTTTTTTCACTTATACCCCTGGCAGACCAGCATCTGAAAAGGCCTGATGATACCAACATTAAATGCCTTACAATATTCCCTTTAGTGGCATTACTTATTTTGATACTTGCCCTGGTCAATTACATGAGCATGTCTACCGCAAGGGCTACGCTGCGGGCGAAAGAGATTGGTGTACGTAAAATATCCGGTGCCAGCCGCAAAAGTGTCGCGCTGCAATTCTATATCGAATCGGCCCTTTTTGCAATTATTTCTTTCCTGTTAGGATACGTATTGTGCTGCTTTTTTAAACCGGTATTTTTTAATGTACTCCAGCTAAAAATAGATGATTCATTCCTGTATAGCCCGCTGATCCTGTCCCTGCTACTCGCATTGTTACTGGTTACGATATTAATCTCGGGCAGCTATCCCTCACTGGTGTTGTCGGCCTTTAAACCTGTTGTTACGCTTAAAGGAAAAATGGGCAAACAATCAGGCGGCGTTATGATCCGGAAAATTTTTACAACCCTCCAATTCTCGATATCCGTTGCGCTGATTATCTGCGGCATAGTAATAGACCGGCAACTGTATTTTTTCAGGCATACGGACACAGGTGTCGATCGGGACAATGTGATCATGATACCGGTTGGAGCCGCCTTTAAAAATTACCCTGCCTTTAATCATGATATAAGGACCTTGGCAGGCATAAGCGAAGTGTCAACATCGCGATACGGCATGTTTAGTTACAATGATATGATCGGCATACCCGGCAAAACTAAAGACGAAACAGTAATGCTGCCAATCCGAACAGCCCCATCCCCGCCAGTACGATAGTGATGACGGTAAAGATGCTGAATATGGAGGCCA
>JABDGE010000103.1 GCA_013286235.1 Bacteroidota bacterium | reverse complement strand
CTGTATCATCGGGTCAGCCAAAATTACGTCAATTAACCTCGGCAAACCGAAGTAATTTCTTGCGCTGCTGTATAAAATAGCATTTCGGATACTGCAAAAGTGCTGCAATTTAAAATGGTTTTTCCACGAAGCACGGCGGGCTATCTGTCCCGAGCACGAGAAGCCAGCGCTTTTGGCCTTTGCCCGACATTCTCGCGCTTGAATAGGGATGCTAAAACCGGTAAGGCGTACGCTCATTAAAAAACCAAGCCCGGCAACTCGGCCAGGCCCCTTTTCTTCAAATAAGCTTTTTTCTATGTCACGAGTACCCCACCGCTTTTCCCGGCCCCGATACTCGCGCCTGAATTAGGGGTTCCATCACAGGTATACTTATCCGGTCGAGGGCTTGAAGAGTGGTATGTCTTCTATATTATCAATCAATGTGTTTTTCATAAAAGTTATTCGCTTTTCTAATAATGTCGCCATTTCCAAAATTGGTTCGGCTTTAAATGGGTAACAGCTTTTGACGGAGCGTCCATCCTTAACGTGCATAATCCAGTCCTCCGCTAAACGAATATAGTCTTCTAAGACCTCTTTTGTGGTTTTAGGCCCGTGAATATCGAGATACATTGGTGGAATATCTCCTACTACTATCCATAAATAATTATCATCGCTACTTGCGCTGTTGTTAATTTCAAAAAGGAATATACTTAAGGTTGAGCCAAGATTTAAATATACGTAACTATTTATCACCTTTTTGCACCAAACGAAACCCATAAGATAAGCCACGGCTTCTGTATGTACCTTAACCAGTTCCAGGTGATATTCGGTCTTGCCTGTAACCTCTTTATAATCTATTGGATATTTCATTTTATTATCTTAGTCCACATCCGGTGCTCTTGTTGATCCCCAGCGTACAAAGTCACCAAGCGCTTGATGCCAACTCGTGTGTTCGCTTGCTGGTTTAGGCTCAATATTGGGATACCCATCTTCTCCACCATCGGCTAATGGTTTTATATGATGCTCTACTTGATTTCTGGTTGGATCATTAGGTTCCTTAGGCCATTTTTTACCGGTAGCTCGTTCCCATTCTTTCCTTAATTGCTTGCCCGTTTTTACTCTTGGCGTTCCAACCTTGAAAAATCCATATGTTTGACCAAGTCAACCGTACTTAAATACGCCATTACCTCGCGCCCTAAGGGGGTCCACTTTCCTAAAAAATCTCCTAGTTGTTTCCTATTAGCCTTAGCTGTTGCTTCATCTGGAACATAAATTGTATATTCATACGAGCCTAAATGTTGCTTTTTTGCTACATAACCCTTTATTGTAACTTCTTTTAATTCTATAGGCTTCGGGGCGGGCTTGGGTTTTTCTTCTTCAACATTAGTGGTTTCTTCCGCCGACATACCATCCGGATCTGTCATAAGAATAGGATTGTTTTCACCATAAATATAAGGCGACAGATCTTCATCATCCTCCGCCAGCGGATCGACGCTCATCCACCTTCCAATCACCGGGTCATAGAACCGCGCGCCGTAATCGTATAAATTGAACGCCTCTTGCAGCTCCTTTCCATTATAAAGGTATTCATTCTTCGGGCTATTAACAAGTTGGGAGATTTCCATGCCGAAGGGCAGGTAATTATCCTGCTGCTCAACTGTTGCCCGGGCATTGCCCGGATTATCAAAGGCGATGCGGTTGTTGCCTAAGTGATCTGCTAAATTATATTCGTAGTAATTGGAGGTGTCGGCGCTGTATGGGAACACCCGGCCATCTTCGGTTTGTACGAAAGTGAGTGTTAACGAGTCCAGCGTTGGGCTATAGTCATATTGGATACCGCTTATATAATAAGTTATATTATATGGCCGGATACCCGATCGCATCATCAGTTTTGTGCCATCTGCATCATATTGGTATGCACTGGGCTGAACTGCCGTTAGGATAATTCTGTTACCGGTTTGAATGGGGTTAGGGGAAATAGCCTGGGGCAGGTTTAAGATATTATACTGTATAAAAACACTCTTGCCTGTGTCGGCTATCATGTTGCCATTACCGTCATAAGCATACCCAAACGTACCTGCCGAAATTCCTGGCCCGTACATGGTCCCTAAAGATGAGCTATTGGTGATTTGCTGCAGCTGGTTACCCTGAACGCCATTGTTGGTATAAATATAGGAAAGGTTATCAATCACGTCGCCGTTATATGTCCGGGACAGTGATTGAATATTACCGCCCTGGTCATAGGTGATGTTTTGTTCTGCGAAGTTCGAGTCGGCAGACATCCCCGATGTGAGCCGGTTTAACTGGTCGTAGGTATAAACGAAGGCGGCGCTATCGGGTGATGAGCTGGTGCCCCAGCTTTGGCTGGCGATATTGCCGTTGTATTGGGCCACAGGACTAACAATGCTCACGCCGTTCACCTGGTCATATTGCAGTTGCTCCACAAGGGCGGTTAGCGCCTACTTTTGCAAATTTCCGCTTATCTCCGGGTTTTGCGGGGGTAATTTTTTCACGTCCCGCAGCACTTCTGTTTGCTGAACGGCGACGGCGTATTCTGCCGGTTCTATCTGGCTGCCCCTGGCCTCGGCATATACTTGTGTAAACTCGGCGCCAATGTACAAAATGGCCGAGGTGTAATATATCCAAATCAGCAAAACTAATATGGAGCCGGCGGCGCCGTATGTGGATGATTTGGCTGTGTATTGCACGTACACATTAATGGCATATTGGCCCAGCATAAAAAATACGGCGGTGAAGAATGCCCCGCTTCGCACATCGCGCCATTTGATCTTTACATCGGGCAGGAATTTAAAAATAACGGCAAAAAGTATGGAGATGATAATGAACGTTAAGCCGAGGTTGATCCCTTTTATCAGCAAAGTGGTAATTGGGTGCAGGAAATGTTCAAGCCAGTCGCCGATAGTTGTGATAAGCAGGTTAACGATGAGCGATGCCAGCAACAGGAAGCCGACACCAATAATCAGTGAAAAGGATAAAAACCTGTTTTCGATGAGCTTAAGCCAGCCCTTCTTCGGCTTGGCCTTTACCCGCCATATGATATTCAGCGAATCTTGTATTTCCATAAAAATGCTGCTGGCGCCTAACATCAAAACAATCACTCCAATGGTAGTAGCAAGCGTTGATTTACCCGAAAGCGCGAGGTGCTTCAGGATGGATTGAACCTCTGTGGCAGCCTGCACCCCAACGTAATGGACCATATGCGGATAAATGGCATTGGTAGCGGCATCGTTATGAAAAAACAAACCGACCAGCGATATGATAATAATCAGGAGGGGGGCGATGGAAAAAACGGTGTAATAGGCGAGGGAAGCACTTAACTTTAGCCCATTGTCATTTATGAACCCCATTATGGTGGCGACCAGTATCTTCCACAATTTTATAAAATAAGCTTTACTGAAAAATCTCATACTTTTTAATAGCGTGTTAAACGTAGATACGCAACGAATATACATTTCGCTTCCTCCTACATTAATCTATAACCGTAAAAATTGTTTGGAAGTCTAAAAAAAAAGGCTTTATGTTTCGGCTAAAATAATGCTTAGAAGTGCATTTTAGACATTAGTTATACAGAAGTCTAAAATAAAGGGTTGATGTCCGCCAGCTGGCGGATAACTCTTAGAAGTGCATTTTTAACACAGAGGTCGCGGAGAAGGCACAGAGAACACAGGGGCCAACATGCACAAATCATTAAGAATCTGCGGCCTCTGCACTCTTCGCGGTTATTCTTTAGACTTTAGTTATAAAGAAGAGTCCCATTATTTCTATTTGATGTCGGAAAACGGGATGTCCAGCAAGGGATAATTTGACCAGCCGTTAAAATCAAAGTGCCACCACTCGGTCGGGATTTCGTGAAAGCCGCGGGCTTCCATGGCGCCCTTTAATATAGCGCGGTCGGCAATTTCCTGAGGAGGAAGTGCGGCATAATCAGAAGCCGCCTGTTTGCTGAAGCTGTCGAACCCGGTAGGCATATCCAGTTCTTTTCCTGTTTTAAGATCGATAACGCTCAGGTCTATGGCGCAGCCCCGATTGTGTTTAGAGCCTTTCCGCGGGTCGGCAACGAAATTGGTATCATGGGCAACCTCGTAAAATTTTACGGTAATGGCGTACGGCCGGTAAGCATCGTATATTTTTAAACCCAGCCCTTTTTTGTTTAAGTCTGCCTCCACTTGTTTCAATGCCAGCACAACGGGCAGGCGGGCGAATGCCCTCGCTTCTTTATACATCTTTTGATGGGTGAAGTTATTGGCAGTAGCGTAGCGAATGTCGAGGACGATAGCGGGTATGTATTTTTTTATTTCGACCAGCCTCGTTTCCGGATGTAACTTAATGTCTTCCTGGTAGCTTTTTAGCCCCATTACTTTTGAGCTATCGATATATTTATACGGTTGGGCGTTTGCAGCGCAGGCAATTAGGGCGAACAAGGCCAAAAATAAGTTCTTCATTATTTAATGATGTGATACGATAAGCAGATCAAGGTCTTTTGTCGGGATGGAAAAGCGCTCACCCATGTGCTTGCTGGTGAGGTGTCCCTTATAAATATAAACTGCTTCCCGAAGGCCGGATTTTTGCCATATCAGGTTTTTCAGGCTCCCATGGTCGCCAATGTCCAGTAATATCGGGGCAAAAATGTTGGTGAGCGCATAAGTAGCTGTCCGTGCAACTCTCGAGGCGATGTTCGGTACGCAATAATGGATCACCTCGTGTTTGCGGAAGACCGGGTGGGTATGGTTTGTTATTTCGGAGGTTTCAAAACAACCACCCTGGTCGATGCTTACGTCGATGATAACGGCGTTTGGTTTCATGCGGCTGACGGTAGACTCAGATACGATACAGGGACTACGGCCGTCTTCGGCCCTCATGGCGCCGATAGCTACATCGCAGGTGGTTATTGCCTTTTCGAGCACGATGGGCTGCACCACTGACGTGAACACCCGCGCGCCAATGTTATTCTGCAGCCGCCGAAGCTTATAAATGGAAGGATCGAAAACCTTTACCTCGGCGCCTAAAGAAATCGCTGTCCGGGCAGCGTATTCACCCACTGTGCCTGCACCCAATATCACAATTTCAGTTGGCGGTACGCCGGTAATGCCGCCCAGCATCAAACCTTTACCACCAAAAATATTGCTTAAATATTCTGCCGCTATCAGGATGGAAGTAGCCCCGACAATCTCGCTCATTGCCCTTACCACGCATAGCGAGCCGCCTTCATCACGCAGGTGTTCAAAACAAAGGGCAGTGATCTTTTTGTTCATTAGAGCGTGGAGGCAGTCTGCTTTGAAGGTGGAGAGTTGCAGGGCCGAGATCAATACCTGGCCGGGTTTCATCAATTCGATCTCGGCAAGGGTAGGCGGGGCGATTTTTATAATGATGTCGGCCTCGTATAGCTGTTTGGGATCGTAAACAATCTGGGCGCCCTGCTCACTGTAGTCCTTGTCCAAAAATTTTGCCGCGTAGCCGGCGTTGCTTTCCAGCATCACATCATGCCCGTTATTGATCAACAGGGCAACTGACAAAGGGGTTAAGGGTATACGGTTTTCCTGGAACGATGTTTCCTTGGGTATGCCAATATAAAGTTTGTGTTTTTTGTTCTTAACCTCCAGCATCGACTCCTGGGGTTGCATCATGGCTTGTTTGGCAATGTCCGAGAACCCGCTTAATTTCCCTGAACTCATAGATTTCTGTTTCGGATGATGAAGATAAATAAAAAGCTGTTAATTTTTCAATTAAATCTTTTCAATACTTATCTCCCTGCTATTATCGCCTGTGACTTTGGTGTTGATGCGGACAAAATGTTCCGGGAGCAGACCGGAAATTTTCTCAGGCCACTCGATAAAACAGTAATTGCCCGAATAGAAATATTCCTCGTAGCCCATGTCGAGCGCTTCGGTTTCGTTTTTCAGGCGGTAAAAATCAAAATGATATATCGTCCCTTGCGGCGTTGCATATTCGTTGACGATGGAAAAGGTTGGACTGGTAGCCGGGTCAGTAGCGCCAAGGTATTCGCAGATCGATTTGATCAGCGTGGTTTTGCCGGCGCCCATTTCGCCGTAAAAGAGGAAAATTTTCTGATCACCTGAATAGGTAAAAATTGATTGAGGGATTTGAGCTATGGAACTCAATTTCAATTCATAGGTTAGCATAAGTTCATCCATCATGCTTAAAATTGATCACGCCACCTCCTTTGAAATGTAACCGCATCTTCTTTAAGTGTCAGTACGCCGAACAACTTCGTCAAGCGGCTTTTTTTTTCGTCCGAAATTTTGGCGAAAAGTGCTTTAAGCTTTTTATTTACTTCGTGGGGGTTATCGCCTTTCTTTATTTCTACTATCATCCCCAAAAATAAAAAGAAAGATCAATTTATTCAGGTCTTTACGGGCATAATCAAATTGTCACTAAGCACCAAACGTTCCTATGGAACGTGAGGACCTCTTCTTGCTTTTCTACCAACCAGACGCCCCTATGGGGCGAGTACAATATATGGGTCGTCTCACCGGTCCCGCTGTTAAAAAAAACTTTTTCGGTTATGGCTTCCTTTGGAACATCAGGTTAAAAAAGCGAAAATTTGATCTCCACCCGTCTTTACAGTAACGGCATCCCAATCTAAAAGCCTGGATCGATCTTTGTCGGACTTTTCAAGTCTGCTCAACACCAATTCCTGGTGCTCTTTTGGTATTTCGATATTATCTTCCCAGATTATTTCATTTAATTTAAACTTTTCCGCCGGAGAAAGCTGCAATGTTACTAAGTTAAGCCTAAGTAACCTATGGCAGTCAGCGGTTAATGTTGCGCACCTACGGAGCGCTGTATACTTTTTTGATGTTTTTCTACAAACGTTTTACCCCTCCGGGGTAAGAAAACTCTTAACTTAATGACATTGGCCGTTCTCCCCCACCTATGTTGGGGGCGCGGCGAGAGAGGAACCGGAAGCGCGCCGACAACTAGATGCGTTTGCCCTGTTAAAAGGCTATTCCCAATTTTTTGAAAATGCAATAAATGCAACCTCTAAGTTCTCTCGTTTATTTAGAAAAACTGTCAAAAATAACTTACGCCAATTCGTGGGAACAATTTAGGAATCTCGGTCAAGCATTGGCGCTAATGTCGCGCGTAAAACTACTCACCCGGTCATGGCTTCGCTCGACCACCCTCTCTACCGCCAGCGGTAAAGAGGGTTTGGAGAAGGCTTTTTTTTACCTTTTTCCGCGCAGGAATTGCGGAACTTATTTTGAAAGTCCTACTTAGGCCCATACGTCGCAATCGGGATCAGCATTTCCTCAAGGGATATGCCGCCGTGCTGGAAAGTTTCGTTATAAAAGTTCACAAAATGATTGTAGTTGTTTGGATAAACAAAGTAACTGTCTTCTTTGGCGAATACGAAACTTGAGCTGATATGCAGTTTTGGCAGCATGGCATCGTGCGGGTTGCGCACATGGAAGACTTCCTTCGGGTTGAAATTTAAATTTTTCCCCTGCTTGTAGCGTAGATTGGTGTTGGTGTTCCTGTCGCCGACGATCTTACTTGGATTTTTTACCCTGATGGTGCCATGGTCGGTAGTCAGTACTACCCTTACCTGCTTTTGGGCTAAAAACTTAAGAAGGTCATACAGTGGTGAGTGCTCAAACCATGACAGGGTTAATGAACGATAGGCCGCCTCATCACTGGCCAGCTCGCGAATCATCTGCATATCTGTGCGGGCATGCGAAAGCATATCCACAAAGTTATAAACTACGGTGTTCAGGTCGTTTCCCATCAGGTTATTCACGCTTTCATTCAGGGCGCGGCCTTCGTCGATATTCAATATTTTATGGTAGGAATATTTAATGTCCCTGCGCAATACGCGTTTGATCTGATCGCCAATGAATTGACCTTCATACAGGTTCTTCCCTCCTTCATCTTCATCGTTCTGCCACATTTCGGGGTAGCGCTTTTCCATGTCCAAAGGCATCAGGCCCGAGAAGATGGCGTTCCTGGCATATTGGGTGGCCGTCGGAAGAATGCTGTAATACGTATCTTCTTCCTCGAGCCTGAAATACTCTATAAGTATTGAATTTATGATCCTGAACTGGTCATACCTCAGGTTATCGATCAGGATAAAGAATACCGGCCCCTTACCTTCCACGTGGGGGAACACCTTCTTTTTGAACAATTGCGGGGACATAACCGGCCCATTGTCCGGATTTTTAACCCAGTTCAAATAGTTCTTCTCAACAAATTTGCAGAACTGTTTATTTGCTTCGGCCTTTTGCAGCGTCAGTATCTCGTGCATCCCCGCATCTTCGAGTTGCTGCAACTCCAGTTCCCAATAAACCAGCTTTTTGTACACATCTACCCATTCGTTAAAGTCGAGGTTATCATTCAGGCTCATACCCAGGTTCCTGAAATCCTGCTGGTAAGCCATGGTGGTTTTTTCGGTTACCAGCCGCTTATTTTCAGTTAGCTTTTTGATGGTCAACTGTATTTGCTTCGGGTTAACCGGTTTTATCAGGTAGTCGTCTATTTTGGACCCAATGGCGTCCTCCATTAAATATTCTTCTTCACTTTTGGTGATCATTACAATGGGGACGTCGTTATTTAAGTTTTTTATTTGCGACAGGGTTTCCAGGCCGGTTAAACCCGGCATGTTTTCATCCAGGAAAACCAGGTCGAAGAAGCTGTTTTTAAAAGCTTCTACAGCATCATTTCCATTAGTGACCGTTGTTACCTTATAGCCTTTTTCATTTAAGAAAAGTATATGAGGCTTTAACAGGTCGATCTCATCATCAGCCCATAATATTGTGGTATCTTGCATGGTATATTTTTTAAATAGTTATAAGGACCGGGATTAACAATAATATCAGATCTTACGAATATAGCGGTGGTTTAATAATAAGATAATCCAATAACGCATTTGATCCTTCAAATGCCGGCTAACAGTATAAACTGCAAAGCACGGCTTTTGTTATGGCTTATTACCAGGCATTAACAAAAATTAACAAATATACGACAGGGTTATTACCTTTATTTAACATTTTTGCAGCATTACGGCCCCTTGAATAAAAAGAAGATCATTAACGACCCGGTCTACGGTTTTATCAGTATCCCAACCGAGCTGGTATTTGATCTGATTGAGCATCCTTATTTTCAGCGACTCCGTTATATCAAGCAGTTGGGTATGACCCACCTGGTTTATCCCGGGGCGCTGCACACCCGTTTTCATCATGCATTGGGTGCAATGTACCTGATGGGCATGGCCATTGAAACGCTGCGCAACAAGGGTCACGAAATATCAGGTGAAGAGGAGGAAGCAGTGATCATCGCGATTTTACTGCACGACATCGGACACGGCCCGTTTTCGCATGCCCTTGAAGATAGTATAGTGACCAGCATTTCGCACGAAGACATTTCTGCGATGCTTATGCAAAAGTTGAACTTACAGTTCAATGGCCGGCTCACGAACGCCATTGCCATTTTTGAAGGCACCTATCCGCGCGCGTTTTTACACCAGCTCGTTTCCGGCCAATTGGATATGGACCGGCTGGATTACCTAAACCGGGATAGCTTTTTTACGGGAGTATCGGAAGGGGTTATCAGCTCCGACCGCATCATCAAGATGCTCAATGTAACAAACGATCAAATCGTAGTTGAGGAAAAAGGGATCTATTCTGTCGAGAAGTTTTTGATCGCACGCAGGCTGATGTATTGGCAGGTTTACCTGCACAAAACGGTTATCGCGGCCGAACAATTGCTGGTAAAAATATTAAGGCGCAGCCGTGAGCTTGCCCAAATGGGAGAACATGTGTTTACGACACCGGCACTTAGCCATTTTTTAAAAAAACCGGTTAGCCGAGATGCTTTTATCAATGAAGACCACCACCTCGAGGCTTTTGCCGGGCTGGATGACACCGACATTATGGCGGCTGTAAAGGTTTGGTCGTCGCATCCCGATTCAATTCTATCAAAGCTATGCCGCGATTTGATCCACCGCGATCTGTATAAAGTAGAGATCACCAACGAGCCACCCGCGAAAGCATTCCTTGACCAGTTAATTTTAAATGCCATTTACAAATACGGAATACAGGCGGACGAGGCGCATTATTTCGTTTTTACCGATGTTGTACACAATAATGCCTACAAGTCAGGCGATGGCGACATCCGCATTTTGATGAAGGATGGCCAGATAAAAGACATCACAGCTGCCAGCGACAATTCGAATTTGGAAGCCCTGGCAAAAACGGTGAAGAAATACATTGTTTGTTATAAGAAGGATTTAATTGGAAGTCAGTAAAGTCAGTAAAGTCCGAAAGTCCGGAAGTCCGAATCCCGATGGCTATCTGGACCGCAAGACCGGAAGAAGCTGCAACTGACGTTTCGGCTAAAATACCTATAGTTATACAGACGTCCAAAAGGCGCTGCGACTGAATAATTATACAGAAAATAGTTTGCTTAATAAATTGACAAATGGCCCTCTTTATTGTCTCAGAATGTTCAGAGTAACGCATTTTCAAATAACGGATTAAGAGATTAACTTTGCCCGATGCAATTTACCGCACATGAACTTAGTTTGCTGCTAAATGGAACTGTTGAAGGCGACCCTTCGGTTGCGGTAAATAAATTAGCCAAAATTGAGGAAGCCGGCGCCGGATCGTTATCTTTCCTTGCTAATCCAAAATATGAACAGCACCTGTACAGCACAAACGCGTCCGTAGTGATCGTAAATAACGACCAGGTACTTACCGCTCCGGTTAAGGCGACTTTACTGCGTGTGGCGAATGCTTATAGCGCCATCACTGTTCTCCTCGAAAAATACAATACGCTCAAGCTCAACAAAAACGGCATCGAACAGCCTTGTTTCATACATTCTTCAGCAACCATCGGCGAAAATGCTTACGTTGGCGCGTTCGCGTATATTGGTCCGAATGTTAAAATCGGCAATAATTGCAAAATTTACCCCCACTGCTTTATTGCCGACGACGTAACATTGGCTGATAATGTGACGTTGTTCCCCGGCGTGAAAGTTTATTTCGACTGTGCACTGGGTAATAATGTGACCATTCACTCGGGTACGATAATTGGCGGCGACGGTTTTGGGTTTGCACCGTCTGCCGATGGGTCGTATACAAAAATAAGCCAGATCGGCAATGTCGTTATCGAGGATGATGTGGAGATAGGCGCAAATACTACCGTGGACAGGGCAACCATGGGATCCACAATTGTCCGAAAGGGTGTAAAACTTGATAATTTGATCCAGGTGGCCCACAATGTGGAGATAGGGGCGAATACCGTTATCGCAGCTCAAACAGGCATATCAGGAAGCACAAAAATTGGCGAAAATTGCATCATCGGGGGGCAGGTGGGGATCGTTGGACATATCAGTGTTGCAAAAGGATCACAGATACAGGCGCAATCGGGTGTGAGCCGCACGATAACCGAAGAAAACAAAAAATGGATGGGATCGCCGGCTTTCCCTTTAAATGACCATATGCGTTCGCAGATTGTCGTCAATCGCCTGCCCGCGTTGGAAAGAAGAATACATGAACTGGAAAAAATAATTGAAGAACTAAGAAAGGTTCAATAGGTAATAGGTTCTTCAGTTCGTGGAGTTTCCCTTCAGCCCTACCGAACTTTGTACCAATGATACCATGGGACCAATGAGTATTACAGCAAATGAACGTGAAACAAAAAACTATTAAGGCGCCGGTTTCTATTTCGGGCACGGGATTACATACGGGTCAGAGCGTTACCATGACGTTTAATCCTGCGCCTGAGAACCACGGCTTTAAATTCAGAAGGATAGACGTGAGTGGTTCGCCCATTATTGATGCAGATGTAGACAATGTTACCGATACATCAAGGGGAACCACTATTTCGCAGAATGGCGCCAGCGTAAGCACCATTGAACACGTACTGGCCGCATTGGTAGGACTTGAAATTGACAATGTACTTATTGACCTGGATGGGCCCGAAACGCCTATTATGGACGGCAGCTCGATACAGTTTGTTGATGCTATAAAGGCCATTGGCTTCGAAGAGCAGGATGCCGACCGGGAATACTACCATATACCCTATAATATTCACTACTCAGAAGGCGACAGGAAAGTTGAAATGGTTGCCATGCCACTGGATGATTACCGTTTTACCTGCATGGTAGATTATAACTCGCAGGTATTGGGCAGCCAGCATGCCAGTATTTCAACCATATCAGAGTTTAACAAGGAGATTGCATCCTGCCGTACATTTTGTTTCCTGCATGAGCTGGAGATGCTTTTAAAACACGACCTGATAAAAGGCGGAGATTTGAACAATGCGATTGTAGTGGTAGACAAAGACGTAGATGAAGAAGAACTGTCGCACCTGGCGAAGATCTTCCATCGCCCTGATATAAAGGTGGCGCCGCAGGGCATCTTAAATAATATTGAGCTGCGCCATCAAAATGAACCAGCCCGCCACAAATTGCTGGACATGATCGGCGACCTCGCATTAGTTGGCGTTCCGTTGCGGGGGCATATTATGGCTGCACGCCCGGGGCACGCAGCGAATGTGGCATTTGCTAAAAAAATAAAGTCGCTTATAAAAAAGGAACGGAGCCGCAAGCATGTCAAAACTTACGACCCGAACATGAAGCCGGTTTATGACGTAGCGCAGATCATGAATATTCTGCCCCACCGGCAGCCGTTCCTGATGGTTGATAAAATATTGGAACTGACGAAAAGCCACGTGGTCGGGCTGAAAAATGTGACCATGAACGAAGATCTGTTTATGGGACATTTCCCGGGCATGCCCTTGTTCCCCGGGGTTTTGCAGATCGAAGCAATGGCGCAAACTGGAGGTATACTGGTGTTGAATACTGTACCCGACCCTGAAAATTATATCACGCTTTTCCTGAAGATAGAAAACGCGAGGTTTAAGGCCCCCGTCGTACCGGGTGATACGCTGATCTTTCATTGTAATTTGATCGCACCAATCCGACGAGGCATCGCGCAAATGAAGGGCATAGGCATGGTTGGCGACCGGATAGTAGTGGAGGCCGAGCTGATGGCGCAAATAGTTAAACGACAAAAAAACGAAGAAGCATGATCCAACCTTTAGCATACATTCATCCGCAGGCCAGGATAGCCGATAATGTGGTAATTGAGCCCTTTGTAACTATACACAAAGATGTTGAAGTGGGTGAGGGTACCTGGATAGGCTCCAACAGCACCATTATGGATGGCGCACGCATCGGCAAAAATTGCAGGATCTTTCCGGGTGCGGTAATTTCGGCACCCCCGCAGGATCTTAAATACCGCGGCGAACAGAGTACCGTCTCGGTTGGCGATAATACGATCATACGCGAATGCGTTACGCTGAACCGTGGTACCGCCCTTGACAAGAATACCACTACAATTGGCAGCAACTGCCTGTTGATGGCCTATGTGCACGTGGCGCATGACTGTGTGATAGGCGATAACGTGATTATTGCTAACTCGGTGCAGTTGGCCGGGCACATTAATGTTTACGACTACGCCTTTATTGGGGGCACATCCGCTGTGCACCAGTTTGTTGAGATTGGCGCTCATAGTATGATATCCGGAGGCTCATTGGTACGAAAGGATGTACCGCCTTTTACCAAGGCCGGGCGTGAGCCCTTGTCGTATATCGGTATCAACTCGGTTGGTTTGCGCCGGCGCGGATTTTCCGCCGCATCGATAAATGAAATACAGGAAATATACCGGATTATCTTCCTCAAAAAGTACAACGTTACCAAAGCGCTTGATATCATCGAAGCGGAATTTAATCCAACCGTTGAAAGGGACGAGATCATCAACTTTGTTCAAAACTCTCAACGCGGCATCATGAAGGGTTTTGGCAACTCATAATAAGCTATTCGCGTATTTTCGAAGTTTAAAAAATGATGGTTGACAGCAATTGCCTGATAACTTTTCCAATGCAATGAACCAAGACTTACCGGCCATCAACTATCGCATTACCCTGGAAAATATTGGCAGGCGATTTAACCGCGATTGGATTTTCCGGGGAATTGACTATAACTTCGTTTCGGGTAATACCTATGCTATTCTTGGTCCAAACGGCTCCGGAAAGTCAACTTTTTTGCAGATTTTGAACGGTAGCCTTTCCCCCTCCGCCGGAAAGATCGGCTACTTTCACCAGGAAAAAGTTGTTGAAGTTGAAGACGTTTTTCAACAGTTGAGCCTTGCCGCCCCCTACCTGGAATTGATCGAGGAATTCAGCATGGAAGAAATGATCGATTTTCATTTTAAGTTTAAACCCTATGGCACTGCAGCCGGTAAGGATGAAGTGATCGATCTGCTGGCCCT
>JABDGE010000102.1 GCA_013286235.1 Bacteroidota bacterium | reverse complement strand
CGCCATCATGAATATTTAACTTTTAAGCGTTCAATAATTTCCGGATATTTTTTGAGATTTTGAATATAAGTTTTGCTTTTCATTTTCTTTAGATGCACTTCAATTAGTCGCGCCAGCCCGTACCTAAGTTCGTCGATGGACAGGTATAATTCCCAATCTTCAGCACTTGCTGTAAAGCTTTCTGTAAATTCTTTTTTTAAATGCTGGTCGATTCTAAAAGAAAGATCTTTGCAACTTCCGACGTAAAATCTGTCAAGTTTTTTGGAATATAAAATGTAAACGGACGCCATGGGCCTAAAATAAAAAAAGCTTCAGAAAATCTGAAGCTTTAAAAGTACCCAGAGCCGGGGTCGAACCGGCACAACCGTGAAGTTATTGGTGTTTGAGACCAACGCGTCTACCGATTCCGCCATCTGGGCATTTTTCCTTGAGGCCAATCTGACTACCGCCCCGATAGCCATCTGGGCAGCCATTTGGATGTTGTTCTATTTGAACCGGGCTGCAAATGTATCTAAACTCTCTTTAATACGCAATAGGTATTTTTGCCTGTAGTAGTAGCCGGCGATTTCGTTCAGCCGCTCTTCCTTGGCGGTATCGTTCAGTTGAGCATAACCTTTTTGTGCATGTTCCAGCTGCAGTTTCAGGTCATCTTCAACCGCAAGCACTTCGCTGGTGAGTTTGGCCAGTTCATCTGCATCATCCACCTCCATCAGGCGCTCGTTAATATCCATCATTTCCATTAAAAAGTCGGCAGGAAGCTGGGGCTTGGCGCCTTCGTTCACGAGATCATGCTCCTTTAAAATATATTCCAGGCGTTTATAAGGATTGGAAAGGGTTTGCCAGGCCTTATTATTCAACGTGGATAGCTCCAATATTTCCTGCTGCTTCTCGTCATCCTCGTTGGCATAAAAATCAGGGTGAAATTCCTTGCTCAGCTCATAAAATTTCTTTTTAAGCAGGGCGACGTCAGGCGTGAAGGATTCTTTGATGCCGTAAAAATCGAAGTAATTCATAATTGACACGAATTTTTCGCAAGTTAGCTTTTTTCAGCGGCGCTCAAGAGGGCTCCGCCGTTACACTAATTTTTTCGAATTAACACGAATAGAAGATGGACGAATAGAATTGAATGACACGAATTAGACGAATTAGATTTGCACGAATTTCACAAATGGCGTGGCAAATTGATATAGTGAAAAAACATAGCAGACAGGGTTTAACCATCGCCTTCATGCAAATGCAATATATATTCGTGCAATTCATTTCGTGTACGTTATTCCAATTCGTTAAATACGTATCACTCGATCAAATTCCTACCACAATTCGTGCGATTCGATTCAATTCGTGCAATTCGTGTTAATTCAATTCGTGTCGTTCATCTGTTATGCTCCAAAATAACAAAACTGCATCTGTTTTAATTGATAAGGACAGCTTTATTTTGTACAGATCAAAATTTAAGATGAGCACAGATACAATCAGCGAACAGGAAGTTCAAATGCTAAGGGCCGAAACCAGGGGCGCAGCGGCAAATATACATTTTAACAATGCAGGCGCGTCGTTGCTGCCCAACGCAGTGCTTAAAACTGTTGTCGACTATTTGAATGAAGAAGCGGTTTCCGGTGGCTATGAGATCGAAGATTTGTACCGGCAGCAATTGGGGGACGCTTATTCAACCATCGCCCGGCTCATCAATGCGGATCCGGCGGAAGTGGCGATAGCGGAAAATGCCAGTACCGGCTGGTGCATCGCTTTTCACGGCATCGACTTTAAAAAGGGCGATGAAGTGATCGTCACCGAATTGGAATACGTAACCAACATGATCGGTTTTTTGAACGCCCGCAAACTGTATGGCATTGAGATAAAGGTGGTATATAATGATGAGGACGGGAGTTTTTGTTTAAAACGCCTTGAAGAAGCGATAACCGACAAGACCAAACTAATTACCGCTACCCACGTCGCGTCCACTTCAGGCATCGTATTGCCGGTGGCAGAAATCGGGCAGATAGCTGCAACCCATAAGATCCTTTACCTGTTGGATGCTTGTCAAAGCGCTGGCCAAATGCCCTTGGATGTGAAAGCAATCGGCTGCGATATGCTCTCGGTTACCGGGCGGAAATATTTGCGGGCGCCCCGGGGAACCGGGTTTGTATACATAAAAAGAGAAGTACAGGACAGGTTAAAAGCATTGTTTATCGACGGGCATTCGATCCAGCGGATCAGCGAAACGGATTACCAGCTAAGGGACGACGCCAAACGCTTCGAATTGTATGAAAAGAACCGCGCTTTAACGCTGGGTCTGGCAAAAGCTGCCGACTATGCGCTGAACATTGGCCTTGAGCGGATCTGGCAGCGTATTCAACAATTAGCCGCACTGCTGCGCGACCGCTTACAGGGCATGGAAGGCATTACGGTGCACGATAACGGTAACCAGCTGTGCGGTATCGTCATATTTTCGGTAGCCGGATTGGAAAGCGAGCGAGTTAAACGCAGGCTTGCCGAAAACCACATCAACGTGTCGGTAGGCCTGGCCAAATCCACCTTATTGCTGATGAATAAAGCCGGCCTTAAAACCGTGGTGAGGGCATCTGTACATTATTACAACACCGAAGAGGAAATTGATAAGTTCTGCACGGTCTTGGAATCGATCAAATAAACCGGCTCGCCTTGCTTGATTGCCGGAGTAACCAATCTCCCATCTTTCGGACTTGCGGTCCCGATAGGTATCGGGATTCCAACTTCCAAATCATTCCGCACCCGATAGCTATCGGGTCGGCTCCCGATAGCTATCGGGACCGACTTCCGCATTCCGGACTTCCCGACTTTCGGACTAAAAAAAAATTCTCATCTTTGCCCCATGTTGTTTGACCAAATGCGGCAGCGGCCGTTTTTTATACTGGGGCCATGTGTAATGGAAAACCAGGAGCTTTTGTACACCGTCGCCGAAAAGGTGGCGGAGATAGGGCAAAAGTATAAAGTGCCGGTTATTTTTAAGTCTTCGTTTGATAAGGCAAACCGTACTTCCATTCATTCCTACCGCGGGCCGGGTCTCGAAAAAGGGATGGAAATGCTATCGAAGGTAAAGGAGCGTTTTGGCCTGCCGCTCACTACTGATATTCACGAAAGCTATCAGGCCGCCATAGTAGGAGAGGTGGTGGACATTTTGCAGATACCGGCATTTTTATGCAGGCAGACCGATCTGCTGGTAGCTGCGGCCAAAACCGGCAAAATAGTAAACGTAAAGAAAGCGCAATTTTTATCGGGGCAGGATATGTTTTATCCTGCGCAAAAGGTGATAGAAGCGGGTAATACGCAGGTGATACTGACGGAGCGCGGTAACATGTACGGCTACAACAACCTTGCAGTTGATTTCCGGAACATCTATGACATGAAGGCTTTGGGGCACCCCATTTGTATGGATTGCACGCATTCAGTGCAGCGACCGGGCGGTGCGGGCGGCAAAACCGGCGGCGACCGTACCTTTGTGCCCATGATGGCCCTGGCAGCCAAAGCATTTGGCGCCAACGGCTACTTCATGGAAACCCATCCCGACCCCGATTGTGCCCTAAGCGACGGCCCCAACATGGTAAAGTTGCATGACCTCGAAGAAATTATTGCGAGCCTGCTATAAAAATTAAAACTCCGAAATCCAACATCAAAATCATCCAAAATTAAAAAATCCGAAATCGAACATCCGAAATCCGAAATGAAAGATATCGCCAAACGTGTTTTTAATATCGAGATCGAATCGCTTCGGCTAGTGGCGGACGCGATCGACGATGAATTTACCCGGGTTGTGGAAGCGATATTGGCGGCACAAGGCAAAGTAGTCGTTACCGGCATCGGTAAATCGGGCATCATTGGTAAAAAGATCGCGGCTACACTTTCCAGCACCGGCACCCCCTCATTTTTCCTGCATCCGGGCGAGGCCTTTCATGGCGACCTCGGCATGGTGAGTCCCAACGACGTCGTGATCCTGATCTCGTACTCCGGCGAAACGGACGAAGTCCTCAAACTGATTCCCTTTTTAAGCTGGAACCAAAATATCCTCATCAGCCTTACCGGGAATCCGAACTCCACCGTGGCAAAAAACAGCCATTTTCATTTGAATACCCGCATTGACCAGGAAGCTTGCCCGCTTTCATTGGCGCCGACATCGTCCACGACAGCCGCTTTGGTAATGGGCGATGCATTGGCGGTTGCGCTAATGGAATGCCGGCAGTTTCAGCATGAGGATTTTGCACGGTTTCATCCCGGCGGCAGCCTGGGCCGGAAGCTGCTGATCAAAGTAAAAGACCTGATGCGGACGGATAACCTGCCCTTCATCACCGAAGACGCAAGCTTCACCGACCTCGTGCTGCGGATGTCGGAAGGACGGCTGGGTATGGTGATCGTAGGAGATGAAAACCACGTAAGAGGCCTTATTACTGATGGCGACCTGCGCCGCGCCCTCGTCCGTCACCCCGATACGTTCACGCTCACCGTCCCTGAAATAATGACCCTTAACCCCATCTTTGTTGATGAGAACGAGTTCATTCACAAGGCAGAACAACTAATGATAGGCAAAAAGATAACCACAGTACTGGTCGGTTTGGCTGAAAGCAGGGAGTTAAAAGGCGTGTACCAAATCTATAGCCAGTAACGTGCGCCTGCCTAACAATACAACAATCCAGCAATAAAACAATACAGCAATACACCAACATTCCAACTTTCCAACATTCCAACGTTACGACAATACAACGTTACAACAATACAACAATACAACAATCCAGCAATAAAACAATACAGCAGTACACAACATTCCAACCTTTCAACATTACAACATTACAACATTCCAACAATCCAGCAATACACCAACATTCCAACAATGTCACCACACATTGACCAATTAAACCGTTCGGTCTTTTTACCGGAAACGCCGGAACGAATCGTTTCGCTGGTACCCTCACAAACGGAACTGCTGTTTCACCTGGGGCTTGGTGAGGAAATCGTGGGCGTTACTAAATTTTGCGCGCACCCGGCTGATAAGGTGAAAAACGTTTGCAGGATTGGCGGCACCAAACAGCTGGATGTATTGAAAATCAAATCTTTACAACCTGACCTCGTGATTGCCAACAAGGAAGAAAATGAGCGCAGCCAGGTAGAGGAATTGATGAAAGACTGCCCGGTTTGGGTGAGCGATATCCACGATCTCGGCTCGGCAACTGACATGATTGAAAGTGTAGGGGAACTGGTTGGAAAAAGCGCCGAAGCCAAAGCGCTCTCGACTACCATAGCCGAAGGATTCAACCGCCTGCTTATTAAACCATCCCATAAACGCACCGCTTACCTGATCTGGCGCAAGCCCTACATGCTGGCGGGGAAAGGTACCTTCATTGACAGCATGCTCCAAAAATGCGGGCTCGTCAATGCCTTCGATTTAGAACGATACCCCGAAATGGACTCCGCTATGCTGATTGCCGCGCAGCCCGAAGTTGTGTTGCTATCCTCGGAACCGTACCCCTTTAAACAAAAGCATATCGAAGAATTCCAGGCGCTATTACCAAACGCCGCAGTTAAACTCGTCGACGGCGAAATGTTCTCCTGGTATGGAAGCAGGTTACTGCATGCGCCTAAATACTTTGAACAACTAATGACCACTTTTAATCAGTAAGATCAAACTCAATCAGTAAGATCGACCCAATCGGTGAAATCAAACAATAATCGGTGAAATCCCAAAAAACAAAAAAATAGTCTATCTTTGCCACCTCATAAAAATCCTATCGCGGAAGTGGCGTAATTGGTAGCCGCACCAGACTTAGGATCTGGCGCCGCGAGGCGTGGGGGTTCGAGTCCCTTCTTCCGCACTGTGAGATAAAGGCCGGTACATTTGTTATCGGCTTTTTTATTTATTGATTTTCAGCTATTTTAAAGGTTGCTTAAAATACCAGGGATCCCATTTTTTCTTCGACCAAAACCCTCTGATTTTTTTTGTAATTAATTTCCCGTCTTTATTAATATCAAATAGCTTGTCTTTCCGGTAGAATAATTTATCGGGGCAAGGCTGGCGATTTTGCCCGCCGGACGACAGCATGCCAATAGTATTGGGAGTAGTGATGAGTTTTGGCTTTTCTTCGTCAGATAGAACCAGGGAATCAACAAATTTTCCGTCGTTATTTTTATATCGTAACGTATCATTAATCGGAATCGTTTTAAAATAAACCGTATCATTTTTAATACTCCAAGTCCCCTTACTCCAACTCGCCTCCAAATCAAAATGCCAGGAATAACTAAACGTCGAGTCGCTTCTGATTTCAATATTATTTCCAAAATAATCCTGGTATTTTCCAACTAATTTGAGACTATGATTTTGGGCAATTAAAGTTAATCGACAAAATAAAAATGTGAATAAGGCTAAGTATTTCATGATTGTTCGTGTTTTTTCTATAGGATGCATTAGATGTCAGATTTCCATAAAATCAATTGAGATTCTTATATTGGTAAATATAATCTTGCACGGGGCAAAAACTTATGTGGCATGGGATTGTCTGAATAAACATGTCGACCCCAATAAATTTTAAAGCGATTGAACCGAAAATACTCTATTTCGGGACACCCGTAGCCTTAATTACCACGATTGACGCCGATGGCAAAGCCAATACAGGCCCGATGTCGTCCGTATGGGCGTTGGGCTGGACCTTAATGCTTGGATTGGAATGCAGCTCAAAAACTTATCAGAACCTGCTGGAGCAAAAAGAATGCGTGATCAATTTCCCGTCGTCGTCGCTATTTGACAAAATTGAAAAGATTGCAAATCTAACAGGGGCTTATCCAATCCCAGATTATAAAAAAGGACGTTACAAATATGATCCGGACAAATTTGAATCCGGCGGCTTTACCACCTTGCCTTCAGAATTGGTGAAGCCCCCTCGTATAGCCGAATGCCCATTGCAATTTGAAGCCATTTTAAAGAATGTTTTAGTAATTGATGATGACCCGGTGGAGGCGTCGGAAATAGCCGCAGTAGCAGTTCGTATATTAAAAGTACACGCGGACGAACGATTGATCGTTGATGGAAAACACATCGATCCCAAAAAATGGGATCCCTTAATTTACAACTTTCGTCATTACTACGGGCTGGGCGATGAGTTGGGCAAAACGTTTAAGGCGGAGATATAATCGCATTCTTCGAGAAGCGCGGGGATACATCCTCATGAGGTGTTTTCAGCCTCAGCCGATCAGCTGAACCCATTGACTTCGCCAGGCTGGCGCCTCGAAGGGGTCTGCGAAATACTGTGTCTCGTGCACCACTTTACCGTTTTGGAACTCCATAATGCTCACAGTAAATGCGGATCGCCCCTGGTAGTCGATCGTATATTCCGTGATCCAGAGATCGCCTTTCCCGAGAATTCGCCTCACTTTAAAGCCTGACGGCTTACCCGGATGATGACTTCGCAAGGCCTGCAAATTGCTTCGTCCCAGGATTCGCTCCCCTGATTGGGGATAATCACAAATAGCATTGTCATCGTAAATATCATGTTCCGCGTTTGTGTCGCCGGCCGCGGACGCTTGCCAGTGCGCATCAAGGGCTTCGTGTATTTGATCTTCGTCCGTGGACTGCTCCGGTTGGTTGGTTTCACCGTTCATATTTTAGTTCCTAAGTATATTTTGACTGTAAATTAAATATTCCTGTGTTCTAACTCCCGCAAAACGCACTATGCTGCTGTCATGTAAATGTTAAAAGACACCAACTAAACCTAATAAAAAAATTAGCGCCCAAATCGGCCTCTGTAACCACCAGTCGTTTATTAACTTTGCGCCGTCAAAAACAAATTTAAACATTCTAACCATGATACAAGCAAAAGGATACGCGACGCAGAGTCCGGAAACCGACCTGGCGCCTTGGGGTTTTGAGCGCCGGGAAGTTGGGCCGCATGATGTACAGATTGAAATTCTATTCTGCGGGGTTTGCCATTCCGATCTGCACCAGATCAAAAATGATTGGTTCCCCGGGATATTCCCGATGGTGCCGGGACACGAGATCGTAGGCAAAATAACCAAAGTCGGCGACCATGTTAAAAAATTTAAAGTTGGCGGCCTCGCGGGCGTAGGCTGTATGGTGGATTCGTGCCAGGTTTGTGAGAATTGTGTTCAAGGGCTGGAACAATACTGCCTCGAAGGGAATACCCAAACCTACAACGGTTTGGACCGTTCGGGTGTGCCAACCTACGGTGGTTACTCCAACGCGATCGTAGTCCGCGAAGAATTTGTGCTGCACGTTTCGGATAAATTACCCCTGGCAGCAACCGCGCCATTGCTTTGTGCGGGCATCACCACATGGTCGCCATTAAGGCATTGGAAAGTAGGGAAGGGGCATAAACTGGCCGTATTGGGCCTTGGTGGTTTGGGCCACATGGGCGTAAAGTTCGGCGTTGCCTTCGGGGCGGATGTGACTGTTTTGAGCACATCGCCGTCAAAAGAGCAGGCTGCGAAAGATTTGGGCGCTCACCACTTTGTGGTAACCAGCGATCCGGCACAGGTTAAGGCCGTAAAAGGTTCGTTTGATTTTATACTGGATACCGTTTCGGCCGAGCATGATATGAATATGTACCTGTCGCTTTTAAGAACCGATGGCACGATGATGTGTGTTGGCGTTCCACCCAAACTTTATTCAATCCATCCGTTCTCGGTATTGAGCGGTCGCAAGAGCCTGGCCGGATCGGGCATTGGAGGGATACCCGAAACACAGGAAATGCTTGATTTTTGTGCCGAACATAACATCGTTTCAGACATTGAGCTCATCGACATTAAAGATATTACCGCGTCCTACGCACGCATGCTGAAAGGCGATGTACGTTACCGGTTTGTGATCGATATAGCAACCTTATAAATTCTATTCTTCGTGACCTGTGCGGCATCTATCCGTATGGGTCACGAAGATTACATACAACTCCTGTTATCGTTTTTTATTGCTTTCTGACCCTGCCCTCTTGACTAGTGCTGTAACCTTTCGTCATGAATCATGAACCAACTGCCACTGCTACTGCCACTATAATCGACAACTTCCCTCACCCGATAATGTGGAAAACTTGGCCTTGACAACCTGTTATAATATTACTAAATTTGTTAGCAAATCTTAATGCTGAATTGCGCCTCGTTCTTTTTGTTTCGAATTACCCCCCTCTCTCTCGGTAGATTCTTAAAAATTCGGCTTTTGATACGGCTTTTTGGGATTATCTTGTAGGGGCTTGGCTTAGATAATACTCATTAAATAATTAAAAATTAGATACTTACAAACAATGACAGGCCACAGGGCGACAGCCGGCGTAAGTCCTAAACTCCCGCTTTAAGGGGCTTCGGGATACAAAAAAAGTAGCATTAACCTCGCATTAGCCATCAATAATCGGCAATAACCACGCAAAAAAAGTAGCATTAACCTCGCATTAACCTCGCATTAACCGGGCAATAAATTCCTCTGCCGCCGTGCGCCCTAATGGCATTTTTGGACTGCGAAAAAACAGGTTGCGCAACTTTAGCTATTGAGCTGGACCCGTGGGGCGAGAATAATCTGAAATGGGGTGACCCGTTTCAATTGTGTACTTTGACATATTTTTATCCGTTCCGAACCGGGATAATTGAGAGCATCTTTCAATGGCTCAAAACTTCGGCACTAACCGTCAATCCATCATTGCGGCATTACTTATATCTTCCCGCATTTGGCTGACGGCAGGGAGTACCGTCATCAGAAAGACAGCTGGCGACAGGTAGTTTTTCTTACCAGAATCGCTTATAAATAATTCACTGAAATCTGGCCTGGCTTGCTCTCAGGTGACTTTTTGCTTATAAAAATTCGGGGCCTGCTGTTAAACACCTCAACCCGAAGGGAACATTAATATCTTTAGCCCGCAATTGTATTATTTATGTCCTCATTTTCCATATCACGTTTCAGGGCGCTTTTTGGCGTATTTTTTTGTTCAATAGTTACTGCGCAGTCTTTCGCGCAAACTAATCCCGGCGATAGCATCAAAGACCGCAAATGGTGGAAGGAAGCCGTCGTGTACCAAATTTACCCCCGAAGTTTTAAGGACGACAATGGCGATGGCGTAGGCGATCTGAAAGGCATTATTTCCAAACTGGATTATATCAAAAGCCTGGGCGTAAATGTTGTTTGGCTCAATCCCATATACAGCTCACCAAATGATGATAACGGCTATGACGTAAGCGACTACCGCAACATCATGAGCGATTTTGGCACCATGGCTGATTTTGACGAATTGCTTAAAGGCATGCACCAACGGGGCATAAAACTGGTGATGGACCTGGTGGTGAACCACAGCAGCGACGAACACGAATGGTTTAAACAAAGCCGCAGTTCAAGGACCAGCCCATACCGCGATTATTACCACTGGTGGAACGCCGAAAACGGCAAACCGCCTTACCGTTACAGCCTCTTCGATGTGAACCACGATGCCTGGCGCTATGATTCGCTGACCAATGCCTACTACCTGCACTATTTTTCGCGGAAGCAGCCCGACCTGGACTGGGAGAATCCCAAACTTCGGCAGGAAGTGTTTAACATGATGAAGTTTTGGGCCGATAAAGGTATTGATGGGTTTAGGATGGACGCCTTCCAATATGTGGCAAAGGACACCACCTGGCCGATGTTCCCAAAAGGTTTCGAAAAAAACTTTAATCAATATTATGGCATGGTCACCGGCCTGCATGGCTACCTGCAGGAAATGCATAAAGAGGTTTTGGCCAAGTATGACCTGATGACTGTAGCAGAAGGCGCCGGCAATACCTACGAGGACGCCCACAACATGGTCGACTCCGCCCGTCGCGAACTGGATATGGCCTATGCTTTTGACGGCATCGACGTAGCGAAGCAGGATGGCTATAGCCTGCTGAAGTTTAAGCGGATATTTACCAGATGGGACAGCGTTTTTGCCGACCAGGGCTGGCTATCGATCTTTTTAGCCAATCACGACAACGCACGACTCGTCAGTCGCTTCGGGAACGACAGCCGGGAGTTCAGAGAGGTGTCGTCAAAGATGCTGTCTACCTTTTTAATGACGATGCGAGGTACCCCTTACTATTACAACGGCGATGAACTCGGCATGACCAATCCCGGTTTTACCAAAATTGAAGATTACCGCGATAAAGCAACCCTCAACGAGTACCAGCATATGCTGAACATTCATGCCGATATGACCGCTTACCTGAAAGAGATAGCCTTCAGCAGCCGCGACAATGCGCGTACGCCCTTTCAATGGGACGACTCGCAAAACGCGGGCTTTACTACGGGAATTCCCTGGATAAAAGTGAACCCAAACTATAAAACCATCAACGCAGCCGAAGAAGAAAAAGACCCGAATAGCTGCCTCAATTATTTTCGCAGGCTGACAAAATTGCGCAGGGACAACCTGGTTTTTGTTTACGGCAAATACACGCTGCTGGATAAGGACAATCCCAATATTTATGCCTATACCCGTGAGCTAAATGGGAAAAAGATGTTGGTGATGCTCAATTTCAGTTCAAAAACTGCGGCAGTAAACACCCTATATAATTCAGTGGGGGCCAACCGGTTGTTGGATAACTATGTCGGCGGTGCCGGCAGTAATAAGGTCGAAGTAAGCCTAAGGCCCTACGAGGCGGTGATTTATCAGTTGCGATAAACCAATTACTGGTTTATACTCATTTCCTCACCGTGGGGTTAATAACCCCGCACCATTGCCCTGAATGTTTTATTATAGAACACTCAATCCTTTTTCTCAAAAAGCGGCCGCGGGTCAAAAATCACCCGGATGGAACTGATCTTTCCTTCCGTCAAATGATACCACCCGGCAGTAAGTATCGCCTTGCCCTGGATCGTCACGTCGAAAAGAGCTGCTACATCTTCTCCTTCGGCAATTACACTTTTCACGGCGTACTTAAAACGCATGCGTTCCATATCGGTGAAATAGGCGGCGGCGCCATCTCGGGCGCCAAGCACACCTTCAAACCGGAGGCCGTCGGTAACAAAGCTACGGGCTGTTTCAAAATCTTCGTCGTTTAAAGCTGTCAAAAAGGCAAGCAGCGTTTCTTTGCTGGTTGGTCGTGTTGATTTATTTTCCATTTCCATTTTTTCTAAATTAGTAATTCAGATATTCTGTGCTTCCAACAACCCTAGACTTCCGAAGTTTTTGAAACTTCGGAAGTCTTTATCCTTAAACTTCCGCAACCAATTCCGGCTCCATTTTAGTGCTTACGCCGATGCGGTTCCAGGCGTTAATGGTGACGATGGCCATGATCAGCTGCGCGAGGTATTTTTCGTCAAACAGCGCCGCTGCGTGGTTATAGGTTTCATCCGACACGCGATTGCCGATGATTGTGATTTCTTCCGTCAGCGCCAAAACAGCGCGCTCCTGCTCGTCAAAGAACGGCGTTTCCCGCCAGGAAGTAAGTGCATATATCCTTTGTTCGGTTTCGCCATTGTTTCGGGCGTCACGGGTATGCTCGTCAACGCAATAGGTACACCCATTGATCTGTGAGGCCCTTATGCGGATAAAGTCCTTATGCCTGGTACTTAGGCTGGTATTTTCCACATAGTTGTCCATGGCCATCATAGCCTTGTATGCGGCTGGGTCGGCTGTTTTGATTTGAATCCTGTTGCTCATTTTTTTAAGTTTTGATAATACAAAGTTGGGCAACAAAGGCCCCTTAAAAAATGAACTGCGGTTAAGAAATTCTTAGCTAATTTTTGCACGGAGGCGACTGATGTATTGGGGAGTGAGACCCAGGTAGGAGGCGATCATGTATTGAGGCACCCGCTGAACAAAGCCAGGAAACTGGCTGACAAAACTCCGATAACGTTCTTCTTCAGTTTGGTTAAATACAAAACCGATGCGGCGCTGCGCGGCAACGTAAACAATCTGGGTCATGATCCTGAAATAGCTTTCGAGTTGGGGCGCCTGCTGGAAAAGGGCGGGCAGGGCTTTATCCGGCAACAGTAACAATTCAGATGGTTCAATGGCCTGCAAATAGCAATTCGACGGCTTTTTGTGAAGCGAACTGTCCTGGTCGTTTATCCACCAGTTTTCAAGCCCGAACTGGATGATATGCTCGTTTAGCTTATTGTTGATGAAATAGAGCCGCATGCAGCCCTTCACCACGAAATAATTCCCCGTGCAAATTTTGCCTGGCTCTAATAAAATGCCCTTCTTTTTTAGGCCCAACGGCTGGACATGATCGCAGAGCAGTTCCTCGTCACGCGCAGCGAGGCTTACATACCGTTTAATATGGTTGAGAAGTTCGGGATACATTAAGCCAAAAACAATTGATTATTTACACAATTATATTACTATTTTTCGGCATGAAAACAATTAAATGGGGCATTTTGGGCGCCGGCCGAATAGCCGGCAAATTTGCCTCGGACCTACGGTTGGTTGCAGATGCAGAGTTAGTGGCCATAGGCTCCCGGTCGCAGGCGTCTGCCGATGAATTTGCAGCCAAATTCCCTGTAAAATACCGGCATGACAGTTATGATGCCCTGGTAAAAAACCCGGAAGTGGACGTTATCTATATTGCAACGCCTCATGTCCTGCATTACGAAAATACGCTGCTTTGCCTCGCGAACAATAAGGCTGTACTGTGCGAAAAGCCTTTTGCCATGAACGCAAGGCAAGCGAAGGAAATGATAGCCCTGGCTCGCGAAAAAAAGCTATTCCTGATGGAGGCGCTGTGGACAAAGTTTATCCCACATTTTATAAAAACTAAGGAAATGATAGGGCAGGGGGACTTGGGCGAAATCCGGGCGGTGCTGGCAAATTTTGGTTTTAAGCCGACAGAACCTGTGCCGGCGCGTTTGTTCGATCCGGCACTGGGAGGCGGTACGTTGATGGACATTGGCATTTACAATGTATTCATTGCACTGAGCATATTGGGGAAACCCGATGCGATCGATGCGGTGATGACGCCGGCGGCTACCGGTGTCGACGAACAATGCGCCGTGCTGTTTCGGTACAAAAGCGGGGCGATGGCCCAATTGTTCTCCACCTTTGCATCCAACCTGGCCACGGAGGTCGACATTTGCGGTACAAAAGGGCGCATCCGGCTTGGCACGCGCTTTTATGATAGTTCATCCACACGGTATCCCTCCCATAGGCCATCGCTGTCCCTAAAGGTTTTTAAGCCGCTTTCGGCGCTGATCCCAGCCCCTGTTAATACCACTATTTTCTTCATCGATCAATTTCGGGTTATTTCAATAAAATTTATTATGTTAAACAGAGTTGGTTTTTATGTCGTCAGCAGGATAGTGAATTCCGGCTATTTTCCTGATCTCGTCGAGCACCTCTATCAATAG
>JABDGE010000101.1 GCA_013286235.1 Bacteroidota bacterium | reverse complement strand
GCGAATATAGTGGAGGAGGTGCCCCCTTCACACGGATGGGGTAAAAAAATAAGGGTGCGCATTAAAAGTGTGGAGGAGCTTAATTACATGATGCCACTAGTCGAAAGATCTTATGAAAGCACTAAATAAATTCCTTCTGAATAGTTGATTTCATTCAAATATGAATTTTACAGCGACCATTGAACAAGGAGAAAACGGCTGGTTAGTAGGACAGATAAATGAATTGCCGGCAGCTATAACGCAGGGTAAAACTTTGGAAGACTTAAAAGCCAACCTGGTTGATGCAGTGCAATTAATAACAGGAACTAAAGACGCGATTTATATTTGTATATGAGCTCGGAATTAGCAGCGGTAAAGGCCATTTTAACACAGTTGAAGCCCGAATTGTGTGATAAGTACGCTATTGACACTATCGGCTTGTTCGGCTCAATAGTCCGGGATGATTACACCAACCAAAGCGACATCGACATCATCGTAACTTTTAGCAGGCGGGTGGGTATGGAGTTTATTGATCTAGCAGACGAACTTGAATCCGTACTTAAGCGAAAAGTCGACCTGGTATCGAAAAATGGCGTGAAAGAAAAATATCTTCGTGTTATTGAACCCCAAATAGTGTATATCTGACCGCCATCCTACACTTTTGCTGGAGAAAGCCCATAATGTGTAGTTGCCTCATAGATGTAAAATAGCTAACTTTGAATATGGAATTAGTGTTGAAGAATATTAACCCAAAGGATTACGTCTTGATTTTTGATCTGGCCAACCGTTTAGGTATCCAGGTAGAAGAGAAATTTGATCAGCCGGATCATGCATCGATAATTGACGATTTAAAAGATGCCATCGACGAAATTAAAATGGCAGAAGCCGGAAAGACCAAACTGCAAAACGCACGGGATTTGATCAATGAGCTTTAAAGTACAAAATACTGATCGATTTGCTAAAGAGTTAAAAAGGTTAGTCAAAAAGTATCCATCGTTAAAATCGGAGTTCGTCGATTTAGTTTTGTCCCTCGAAAAAAATCCAATCCAGGGATCACCTGTAGGCGGAGGCTTCTATAAAATTAGGATAAGCATAGCAAGTAAGGGTAAAGGAAAGAGTGGCGGCGCAAGAGTAATAACATATGTTAAGATCATCGATGAAGTGGTCTACCTTGCAACCATTTACGATAAATCAGAAAAAGAAGATATAGAAAAAAGCGAACTCAACGAAATACTTCAGTCATTTTTGAAATAACCATCAAATCAAAAACGTGTAATACTTTGACCCTTCCTTTCACAACGATATATAACAGCTAACGATGTCATCTCTCTACCCCCTAAAATTCCAAACCATTTATAAAGACAAAATATGGGGCGGACAAAAAATAAAAACTTACCTGCACAAAGATTTCGGCAACCTGCCCAATTGCGGCGAGACCTGGGAAATTTCCGGCGTTAAGTCGGATGTGTCTGTCGTAGCCGGTGGCCCCCTTAAAGGCGAACGGCTCGACGAATTGCTCGAACAATTCAAGGGGGATTTGGTAGGCGGGAAGGTGTACGCACATTTCGGTAACATATTCCCGCTGCTCGTGAAGTTTATCGATGCCAACGAAGACCTGTCCATACAGGTACACCCCGATGATGAATTGGCAAAAAAGCGCCACAACTCCTTCGGAAAAACTGAAATGTGGTATGTGGTAGAAGCTGATCCGGGTTCAACCCTGATCGCCGGCTTTAATAAAGAAGTAACCGAGCAGGAGTATTTGGATAAATTTAATAGCGGGCACCTTGCCGATATTTTAAATAAGGAAGACGTAAAATCAGGCGACGTTTTCTTTTTGCCGGCCGGCAGGGTGCATACGATCGGCAAGGGCTTGCTAATAGCGGAAATCCAGCAAACATCGGACATCACCTATCGCATTTACGATTTCGACCGGGTGGACGATAAAGGCAATAAACGCGAATTGCATGTTGCCGAAGCGCTGGCCGCCATCGACTATAAACATTACCCGGAATATAAAACCAGCTATCACCCCAAAGAAAACGAAACGGTAAAACTGGTAAGCTGTCCGTACTTTACCACCAGCCTGATGGATTTTACCGAAAGCACCGAAAAGGATTATTCGAGCCTTGATTCTTTCGTCATTTACGTCTGCCTGGAGGGAGAGTTTACCATCAATTATCACAATGATTTCTATCCTGTAAAAATGGGTGATTGCATGCTGTTGCCAAAAAATATTGACAAAGTATCGCTGGAAACTACTTCAGGATTTAAAATGTTAGAAAGTTATATTGCATGATGATGCTGTTCAACCAGCGTATTCAATAAATCATCATTCACAACTGATCGGGGAAATCGCTTTTAACGTCTAAAATTAATTTTGGCCGGTAGACACATGTGTTTTCCTCACAAAAAAGGGTAGCCCCTACGGGGCAATAAGATTGGGATTGGTTAGGTGCTACAAACGTTTTGCCCCTACGGGGCATACAATGAAAAGTAAAAACTAAATTTTTTAAAAGCAGTTGCATAGTGCAGTTTTTTAATTGTAAATAATTGCGAAATCTTCAGTTTATCGCTACTAAATTAAAATTGTGGCTCCAGTTTTGGATGACCGCCTCATACTGCGCTATGCTTTATTACATAATTACTTCCCTCCGGAACTGATCGTTCACCATTCACAACTCACCACTCAAACCAGCCTGATAGTAAACTTCGTCCCCACATTAACGGTGCTGTCTATCTTGATGGTGCCGCCAAGTGATTCGATTTGGTTACGGGTGATAAACAGGCCTATGCCTTTGGCGTCGGGGTTGGCATGAAAGGTTTTGTACATGCCGAATACCTTATCGCCATAGCGTTCCAGGTCGATGCCGATGCCATTATCCTCAAACGTCATATAAATGTGGTCATGATCTTTTACGGTGCGGCAAATGATTTCCGGCGTACGGTCAGGGTGGCGGTATTTTAAAGAGTTGGTCAATAGGTTCTGCAAAATGCTTTCGAGGTAGGCCGGGATGTAATTGATCGTCGGACACTTGCTAAAATCATAAATAATTTTGGCGTGTGTGCTGTCTATATTGCTTTGAACAGCGCTCATCACCAGTTGAAACACTTCTTCAAAATTCAGCACCTGTCGTTCCTTGTCAATCTCGGTATGTATCTTAACAATTTCGTTCAGGTGTTCGATGGTGGTAGTCAAGCTATTGCTGATAGATTTGATATGGGCAAATACTTCTGTACGCTCGTCGGGGGACTCACTCTCGTCGAACAGGTTAACCATAAACCTTAAATTGCCGGTATGCGAACGAAGGTTGTGCGATACGATATAAGCGAAATTCTGCAGGCGCTTATTCTGGTCGTTCAGCAAATTGATCGACGACTGCAAGGCCAGTCCCTTCTTTTTAATGCCGTCGATATCCTGGAATATCCCCCTTATTTTTACACATTGGGCATAGTCGTCAATAATCGGTATACCTTTGGCCCTTACCCATATCAAATTGTTTTTGGCCGACCGGAACAGTAATTCCATGTCAAAAGGTTTGCAAAACTTGACGCAATTGTCGATAGCTTCGTTTAGCAATGGCCGGTATTGCGGCTCGAAAAAGCTGATCGCTTCCTCGGCACTAAGTTTGGTCTGTTCGTTCAGCTCATAAATATCAAAGGCCTCTTTGGATAGGGCGATATTCATTGAAGCAACATCGAGCTCATAGCCGCTTACCCTGGCGATCGCCGCCGTTTCGTTAAAGAAGAAATCGTTTTGCGCCGAACGCAAAGCCGCGATCTTAGCCTGGTTAACATTAATGAACGATCCCGTGAATTTCGGGATTCCGTTGTCTTCCCATTTCCTGGTGGTGCTTTCGAACCACTGGTAGCCTGCCGCTTTTGTTAACAGGCGTATTTGAACGCTGTGGACGTTATCGCCATTGCGGCTGTTTATCGTTTTAAGAAAAAGCGGTTTATCGTGGTGATAGATTATGTTTTCTAAAAAGAAACTATAAGAGCACTCAATCTCACCTGGTTTGTAACCAAGCATAATGTAAAACCCATCCGACCACTTAACTTCAGTTGTATGAATGTTAAACTCCCATATACCCGCATTCAAATGATGGATCAATTGGGCAAGGTGGGGTGCATCATCCGCATAAAAGTTTTTCCCTATTTCAATGCCCATGGTAATTGTGACTCATAGTTGGTTTAACCAATACTTCAAAGGGGTATAGAAAAATCTGTGCCAAAACAGAAATACCTTTCGTACAGGGATTGCTTAGTACGGATTTTGCAGAAAATTGTTGGCCGGTATAGATAAATACAGTGCCGGAATTAATAAGCAAATATGGAAAAGCAAATAGTTAACTAATGGTTATTTCCGGGTCAGATCACGGAGCGCGTCAGATGCTATCCATCGGGCGGTTTTACAATCCATTTCCAATAGCACGCCTGCAGTTTTGATTGCTTCGCCCCGCAGGCAGGCGTTTCTTTTTCCGATCTGCCTAAGCGACCAGTTGACAGCTTTTCTAACAAAATTACGGCCGTCGCACGCTTCGCGTTGTATTACAGGCAGAAAACTGACAAATACCTCGTCTCCTGCTTTTTTATTGTGAACAGCATATTCCGCCATCAGCACAAAGCCCGCACGTTTTGTAAACTCGTTGGAGCGGCCCGAATACACCAATGCTTTTTCAATGACGAACGGCGTCCTGTCAAAAAGGTTGCCGCATACCTGGTCGCAGACGTCCCAGGAATCGAAATCATTTACCCATTCATCCATCTGTTCAGGGGTAACCTTGCCAGGATCGCCGATCATAGAGGCAAGCAGCCGGGCCTCGTGAAAATTTGTTTTCCAAAGCGCAAGCGACAACGCCTGATCGATTTTGATACTCTTCGAAATCTTCCTCAATTCGGGGAGAGGGATACCCAATGCAAACTCGTCCCTGATTCCAAACCGTTTCATCCCGGCAAGGTATTTCGGATTCGATTTTTCTTTGAGCAGAACTATTATTTCTTCTGTGTTCACGCTGTCGTCAACTTGAAAATTACTTCAAACCAATCTAAAAAATTTGAATCGCTATGGCAAAGTATTTACTTGTTCTATATAATTGCCGAAAACATTGCGCCAGTAGGAGGCTCCGCTGGAGCCCTGAATTTTTTTAGTCTCTTTCTATAAACAGGAGGCTCCGCTGGAGCCGCCATGCTTTTCATAAACTTGTTAACTAATGAATTCTGCTAATTCTAAAATTCTGGAAATTCTGATTCAGACTACAAATTCCCCCTCAACTCCTGCTCCCTCTCAATTGCTTCAAACAATGCCTTAAAATTACCGGCACCGAACGATTTTGCCCCTTTACGCTGGATGATCTCAAAAAACAAGGTTGGCCGGTCTTCAACGGGTTTGGTAAAAATTTGCAGCAGGTAGCCTTCGTCATCACTGTCAACCAATATGCCAAGGCGCTTCAATGGACTCAGGTCTTCATCAATATGGCCTACGCGGTCGAGCAGGTCGTCATAGTAAGTGGTCGGTACAGTCAGAAACTCAACACCGCGACTTTGCAATTCAGTCACCGTTGCCACAATATCGTTTGTCGCGAGCGCAAGGTGCTGCACACCCTCGCCTTCATAAAATTCCAGGTATTCTTCTATCTGCGACTTCCTTTTTCCTTCGGCCGGTTCGTTTATGGGGAATTTAACATAGCCGTTGCCGTTGCTCATCACCTTGCTCATCAGCGCCGAGTATTCGGTCGAGATCATTTTATCATCGAAGGTGAGTATGTTCCTGAAGCCCATTACTTCTTCATAAAAATTCACCCATTCGTTCATTTTATGCCAGCCTACGTTGCCTACGCAATGATCGATGTGCAATAGCCCTGTTGGCACTGGATTAAAGTTGGAATGAGCGGCCTGATACCCTGGAAGGAAAAGCCCCTGGTAGTTTTTCCGTTCGACAAACAAGTGGACGGTTTCACCGTAAAGCTTGATGCCACTCATGCGAATTTCGCCATTGTCATCTGTCAGCGTTTTGGGCTCCATATAAGGAATAGCCCCGCGCATGGTTGTTTGTGCAAAGGCATCATAGGCATCATCAACCGATAATGCCAGCATTTTTACACCGTCCCCATGCTTTTTAATGTGCTCGGCTCTCGGGTCGTCCGATTTCAACGGCGTGGTTAATACCAGCCTGATTTTGCCTTGTTGTAAAACGTACGACGCCTTATCCCGTACGCCCGTCTCCGGTCCGGCATAAGCCAGTTCCTGGAAGCCGAAAGCGCTTTTATAATAAAAGGCCGCCTGCTTGGCATTGCCCACGTAAAACTCAACATGATCGGTGCCGTTTAATGGCAGAAAATCTGTTGATTTGACTTTTTTATCTATGGTTAATGTTTCCATTTTTTTGTTGTAATGTTGTAAGGTTGGAATGTTGTAAAGTTGTAATGTTGTAATGTTGAAATGTTGTAAAGTTTGTCCCGCTGTCGGGAGTAGTAAAGTTGTAAAGTTGTAAAGTTGAAAAGTTGTAATGTTAATGTTGGTAGCTATCGGGACAACAATCAATCAATTCAACAATATGGCAATTTAACCTTTCAACCTTTCAACAATTTCTCACCCCGCCCAGCTTTTGTAATAGTTTTCGTCCTCGATTTTTACGGCGTCTTCGGTGAGCATAAGCGGCTTGAACGGATCGATCATCACAGCCAGTTCATCGGTCGCTTCTTTTCCTATTGATTTTTCAACAGATCCCGGGTGTGGTCCATGCGGGATGCCACCAGGGTGCAGTGTGATTTGTCCTTTTACGACGCTTTTGCGGCTCATAAAGTCGCCATCTACGTAATAAAGCAACTCGTCGCTGTCCACATTGCTGTGGTTATAAGGCGCAGGTATAGAAAGCGGGTGATAATCGAACTTGCGCGGAACAAATGAACAGATCACAAAATTATGCCCCTCAAATGTTTGATGCACCGGCGGCGGCTGGTGCAGGCGGCCGGTTATCGGCTCAAAATCATGTATAGAAAATGCCCAGGGATAATGAAAGCCATCCCAGCCGATAAAGTCAAAGGGATGTGTACCGTAGATGTAGGGATAGATCAAACCTTGTTTTTTGATGAGGATTTTGAAATCTCCTTTTTCGTCGTGCGTTTCCAGGTCGGTTGGCCGTTTAATATCCCGTTCGCAATAGGGTGATTGTTCAGTTAGTTGTCCGTAGGCATTGGTATAGCGTTTGGGTACCCGGATAGGGCTAAAACTCTCTACAATAAACAAACGGTTATCCGCCGTATCAAATTCCATCTGGTAAATAGTGCCGCGAGGGATGATCAGGTAGTCACCATAAGCGAATTTGATGTTTCCATATCCGGTTTTGAGTGTTCCCGTACCTACGTGAATAAACACCACTTCATCGGCCTGGCTGTTTTTATAAAAATAATCCGTCATGGATTGTCGTGGCGCGGCGAGTGAGATGTGAAGGTCGCTGTTAACCAGCACGGGCTTGCGGCTCTTAAGGTAGTCGTCTTCAGGCTCAATTTTAAAGCCGATGAGGCTGGTATGCTTCAGGTGTTTGTCGCGGGCTATCTTTGGTTCGACGTTGTACGGTTCGCCCAGCTCTTTAACAAGCGTTGGCGGATAAACATGGTACACCAGCGAGTACAAGCTCGAAAAACCTTCGGTAGAAACAAGTTCCTCGGCGTATAAACCGCCATCCGGCTTGCGGAATTGCGTATGCCGCTTTGGTGGGATTTTTCCTAATGAATGATAAACAGGCATTTGATTTTATGTTGCAATGTTGTAAGGTTGGAAAGTTGGTCCCGATAGCTATCGGGAGTTGAACTTTTGGCCCCCGCAACAAATTGGTTTACAATTGTTTGTTTTTGTTGAAATGTTGGAAGGTTGAAAAGTTGGAATGTTAAACTTGGGGCCTTACAACAAATCGGTTTACAATAATTGACAACGTTTAGATAGGTCGAATAGTTTTAATTGGACGATGTAATCAACATTACAACCTTCCAACATTACAACCTTCCAACAACTTAATATTGAGCCAAAACGATCTTAGCGAGCACGGCATCCCTGAACGAAGAAGCATCACTCATGGAAGTGAGGCCAAGGGAAAAAAGAAAATGCAGTTGTATGCTCATGATTGGATGTACAAAAGTATAGCAATTATTTTTAATGTACAAATAGTCCGAATCCCGATAGCTATCGGGACCGAAAGTCCGGAAGATAGCGTACCCGGCGTCATATCAATTTTTGGAACGGTTACAACCTCTACAACTAAATTATTAGCTTTGACACCAACCAATATAAATTCATGAAATTAGTATCCTATAAAACCGAAGACCGGGAGCACCTGGGCATTTATGTAAACGGTCATATCTATAACCTCAACTCCTGCCACAAACTCATCCCTGATAACATGAATGAATTTCTGTGGGGAGGCGATGAATTGATGGACCGCGCCATGCGGGTGAATGAAAATATAGCGTCCGGCAAGACGGAAGCAAAAGAAGAACTTTTTTTTGAGCTGATAGCGCCGGTACCGCACCCCACTTCCTGCCGTGATGGTTATGCCTTCCGCCAGCATGTCGCCACGGCGCGTCGCAACCGCGGGGCGGAGATGATCGCTGCGTTCGATCAGTACCCGATATTTTATTTTACCAATCACAATGCGATACAAGGGGCCGGCGAAATAGAATGCATGCCCGATCATTTTCAGAAGCTCGATTTTGAGCTGGAGGTGGCCGTCGCCCTCAACAAAAAGGCGCGGAACATTAAAGCTTCACAAGCTGATAGCCTCATTGCAGGCTATATGATCATGAACGATATGAGCACCAGAACCCTGCAAATGGAAGAGATGCTGCTAAACCTCGGTCCGGCTAAAGGTAAAGATTTCAGTACGGTGATCGGCCCCTGGCTTGTAACGCCTGACGAACTGGATAATTATAAAGTAGCACCTAAGCCAGGTCATACCGGCAACAATTATAAGCTGGAAATGACCTGTGCTGTGAATGGCAAACAAGTATCCAAAGGCAATATGGCCGATATGGACTGGACCTTTGCCGAAATTATTGAACGCTGCGCCTACGGCTGCGATGTGCTGCCTGGCGATGTGATCGGTTCTGGAACAGTTGGTACAGGTTGTTTCCTGGAATTGAACGGTACTGGACTATTGAACGATCCAGGGTATCAACCTCAATGGCTGCAGCCAAACGACCTGGTAGAGATGGAAATTACTGGTTTGGGAATGTTGGGAAATATCATTAAAAAAGCGGACTCTGATTTTTCGATTTTAAGTTTGAAGAAGGTGTAACGTTGCAACGTTGAAAGATTGTAATGTTGTAAAGTTGGAATGTTGATTGCTGCGTTCTTTAAATAAATGGGCAAGGTAGAAAGATTTGAAGACCTGGAAATTTGGCAAATTGCCAACGCAATAGCTGTTGATATACATTTGTTGTGTGATAAAGAACCGCATAAATCTGATTGGGGAATGAAAGATCAGATAAGACGCGCCGCCTGCTCCATGTCGGATAACATGGCCGAAGGTTTCGAATACAACAACAATCCTGACTTCATCCGTTTTCTAAATTATGCTAAAGGATCATCAGGAGAGTTCCGAAATAAATTGGCCATATTGAATAAAGCGGAAAAATCGATGACAAAATATTTAGTACTCTGTATTCCAAAAGCATTGAATTCTCAAGCAAAACCAAGAAATTCATCGAGTATTTGAAGAATTTCGAAGCCGCCAAAAAATCAAAAAAATAACATTCCAACATTACAACTTTTCAACATTACAACAATTGTTAACCATCAAATTATCCGACCTTTCCCCCGTCGAAATGCAGAATTATTTGCAGTATGCTATCGCACCGCGGCCGATATGTTTTGCTTCAACAGTTGATAAGGAAGGGAATATAAATCTCAGCCCGTTCAGTTTTTTTAACATGTTCAGTAGTAACCCGCCAGTCTGCGTTTTTTCACCGGCGCGAAGGGTAAGGGACAATACCACCAAACATACGCTCGAAAACCTGCACGAAGTTCCCGAAGTGGTTATAAACATCGTCAATTACAGCATGGTGCAGCAGGTTTCCCTGGCGAGCGTAGAATACCCCAAAGGAATTAATGAGTTTCTAAAAGCCGGCTTTACCATGCTGCCGTCCAAGGTGGTGAAACCTCCCCGTGTGGCTGAATCGCCGGTACAGTTTGAATGCGTGGTGAACGATATTATTTCCCTTGGTAAAACGCCCGGGGCCGGTAATTTAATCATCGCCGAAATTAAACTGATGCACATCAATGAGTCTGTTTTAGACGTTGACGGCAAGATCGACCAGCAAAAAATGGATCATGTGGCCCGGCTCGGCGGCGACTGGTACTGTCGCATCACACCCGAAAATCTTTTTAAAGTAGCTAAACCCGTAAAAACCGTTGGCATTGGCGTCGACGCGATCCCTTATGCTATCCGGAATTCAAAAATATTAACCGGCAATAACCTCGGTCAGTTAGGCAACGTGGAAGTGCTGCCGACTGATGAAGAGATCGAAGCCTTTGCCCAGACCGATGAAATAAAGGGAATACTCGACGCTACCATCGGTGACGGCCATACCCGCGAAATGCAGCTGCATTTAAAAGCAAAGGAATTCCTCGACGCCGAAAAGGTAAAGGAAGCGTGGATCACTTTGTTGGTTCAATAGTTCATTGGTTCAACAGTTCATTGGTGGGAGCTTCATTATTTGGTAGACAGTATACCAGGCTAATTTATTATAAAATGGCCATAGAAATCAATTCCTCTTTCAGCGCTTCCGCCGAAGTGAAATGGATAGACTTAATACCCAGCTTTTCCGCAGCCAATACGTTCCTCTTATTGTCATCTATAAACAAGGCTTCTTCAGCCCTAACGTGATAGCGATCAAGCAAAATTTGGTAAAACTCCGGAGTTGGTTTGCGCATCTTTTCGGCTCCCGAAACCACGATGCCATCAAACCACTTTAAGAATTCATACCGCTCGAAGGCAACGGGAAAAGTTTCGGCAGACCAGTTTGTCAATGCGTAAATTTTATATTTTCCGGTTTCCTTAAGTTCTTTAAATATCTCTACCGTATCCCAAAACGCTTCGCCGAGCATTTCATACCAGCGCGCATAAAATAAACGGATATTCGCCTCATGTTCCGGGAATTGTTTAACCAATAAGTCTGTCCCTTCCTGCAAAGAACGCCCGGCATCCTGTTCTTCGTTCCAGTCGGAAGTGGTAACAGTGGCAAGGAAGTTTTTCATTTCCTCCTCGTTGTCAAAAACAGAACGGTACATATAATGCGGGTTCCAGTCAATAAGCACCGCGCCCAGGTCGAAGATAATGGTGTTGATCATGGTTAATGTTTGTGCCATTCTTCAATTTTGGCAGTAACAATTATCGAGTCTGCGTTAAAAGTTAAGATCAGATTTTTCCCAGAAACTGGGTCTATCGAGTCATATTTTTCTGAAAGTTCATAATACGCTTTGGTTGTATCGGTATAATTGGCTGGATCGCCTAATAGATCAAGCATTTGTTTTTTGTCTAATCCAAGTAGCTTATGTGTTTCTATTAAATCTTCAGCCATCAGATCACGATCCGGGCCATCAACACTGTTATACTGACTCCATATTCTTTTATCAAATTTTTCATTTTCTTTACAACTGCACAAAGAGTTTAAAGAACAAAAAATGACTGCTATGAAAGAAAACTTGATCAGCATAGTTTAGGATTTATACTTTTTAATCTTTCTTGGGTCTTGACGATTATCGATGAATATGAGCAATTCTATTTCCTTTTTAATAGGCTTTATGCGATAGATCAATGATACCTGTTTGAGGATAAGACCAATATACACGTTTTTCACACGGCCGGCACGATGGCCTATAAATGGCTCGTCCTTTAATGTTTCAAGATATTCTTGTACCCGAAGTTGAAAATTCCTGATTTCTTTTTCTGTCCAATGGATCTGGAGATATTGTATTCGATCATCGAATGTTTTAAATGCCTCAGGCATCCACGTGATCGAATAACTCATAGCCCAAGCCTGGCCATTGCTTCTTCATGCGGGATGCCCTCGCCCCGGTCGGCTTGTTCTATTGCCCTCATCACCGATTGCTGCTGTTCTTCTGTCAAATCATCGAACCAATCATCAGACTTTGCCCGTTTGGATACCAGCTTTTTAACTTTTTTTATCAGGCCAATATCTTCAATATCCAGTATCGCCTGTACCAATGCTAATTTTTCTGCCTGTATATCCATAAATCAAAATATTTAACACTAAGTTACAACCTTAACCGTTCTTCAGCAAATATTCCTTAAACCCGTCAAAATCCTTACCCAAACTAATCGAGTGTTTTCTTTTTTTATGCAATTGCGCCACCTGTTCCGGTATCTCCACCTTACCGGCAATACTTTCCGGGAAAACATCCGGGAATTTGCAGGGATGAGCGGTGGATAAAAATACCCCCGCAATGTCCTTCTTTGCATTATCCTGTTGCCAATCGCGCAGGGCCTGCCATGCTATTGCCGTATGGGGACAGGCTACATAGTTATAGTCATCATAGATGAATTTGATGGCGTGCAGGGTTTGCTCATCGTCATAACGATAACCAGTTACCAGTTGCTTTAAAATAGCTATGTCGCCTTTAAACAGGTCGGCAATGCGAACCCAGTTGCTGGGGTCGCCCACGTCCATCGCGTTCGATAGGGTTGACACCGATGGTTTCGGCTGGTAAATCCCGGTCTTTAAAAATTCAGGGACGGTATCGTTGACATTAGTGGCTGCAATAAAATGATCGACCGGCAAACCCATTTTCCAGGCCAAAAGCCCGGCGCCTATGTTGCCGAAGTTTCCGCTTGGCACCGAGAAAACCACCTTATCGATACCCAGCTTCAACATTTGGGCATAGGCATTGAAATAATAAAAGGTCTGAGGTATCAACCGCGCGATATTGATGGAGTTGGCCGACGTAAGCCTGAACCTTTCTTTCAGTTCCTTATCGGTAAAAGCCTGTTTCACCAAAGCCTGGCAGTCGTCAAAAGTACCGTCTATCTCAACCGCCCTGATGTTCTGTCCGTTGGTTGTCAATTGAAGTTCCTGTATATCGCTTACCTTGCATTTCGGGTACAAAATGGTTACTCTTGTATTCGGTACGCCCAAAAAACCGAGCGCAACGGCGCCCCCGGTATCGCCTGAAGTAGCCACCAAAACGTCTAATTGTTTTTCGCCTTTTTCGAGGAAATAACTCATCACCCGGCTCATAAACCGCGCCCCGAAATCCTTAAATGCCAGCGATGGACCATGCCACAGCTCCAGTACAAAAACGTTTTCCTCAAGCTTTACAATGGGCGCTAAAAAGTTTATCGCATCGTGGATAATACTTTTCAGATCGTCATCCGGAATATCCTCGCCGATAAGACTTTTAGCTACATGGAACGCAATTTCCGGCAGGGTAAATTGGTCCAGGTTATTCAAAAATTTATCCTCCAGCCGCGGAATTTCTACCGGCATATAAAGCCCCTTGTCCTGCGGCATGCTGTTGAACACCGCTTCCTTAAAGCTTACTCGTGTGGATGGATTTTTAGTACTATATAATTTCATTTTGCATTTCGGAATTCGGATTTTCGAATTCCCATTAATTTAGAATTTTCACCTTTCGCCTTTTACCTTTCGCCTTTCGCATTTCACCTCACCCAATCACCTTTGGGCCCTTATCATTAATAGTCGACACATATATATTGGAACCGATATTGATCCCGGTCAAATGCTTCTGCAGCCTTTGCGTGATCTTCCTGGCTGTGTCCTCGTCTTTTGTAAAGGCAAACACTGATGGGCCGGAGCCGGAAATTCCAAAACTAACCGCGCCGAGTTCCATCGCTAGTTCCCTCATTTTATAAAAATCGGGGATGAGCATTGATCGTACGGGTTCAACCAAAATATCTTTCATACTGCGGCCCATCAGGTCGATGTCCTGCAAAAAGAGCCCGCTTACCAGGCCGGCGATGTTGCCCCACTGGATAACAGCGTCCTTCATATTGATCTTGTTACGGATGATCTGCCGGGCTTCGCGTGTAGGTACATCCACATCCGGGAAAACAATGGCGCAATACAGGTTAGGCGGATGCGGCAATCGCACCACATCCAGGGGTTCGTAGCTGCGAATAAGTACAAATCCACCTAACAGGGCAGGGGCAACGTTATCGGCATGGCCATGACCGCAGGCCATTTCTTCGCCTTTCATCGCAAAAGGAAGCAGCGTTGCCGGATCGCTTTCGTCGCTCAGCAAAGTCTTGATGGCAAATAACCCCGCCACCGTGCTTGCCGAACTCGAGCCCAGGCCGCTCCCGATAGGCATTTTTTTGTGCAACTCAATATCAAGCCCGATGTCATTCCGCCCAATGCTGTTCAAATAATGCTGAACGCTTACGCTAACGGTGTTTTTAGCCGGATCAAGCGGCAGCCGGCCATTGTCCCCGGTTATTTTGCTGATGATAATACCAGGCTTATCCAACACCCGCATAAC
>JABDGE010000100.1 GCA_013286235.1 Bacteroidota bacterium | reverse complement strand
TTTCACCGCACTTTTAAACAGCTAACCGGCAAAAGCCCGGCTGAATATAAGGCCTATGTTGAAAAAGAACTCCCAACTTATCATTTGAGACCTTATTCCCGTCCCACAGCGATAATTTTACGTCACGAAACCACTCCAAAGTGGTCTTCTGAAAAATTAAATCGCAATTATATGTTTAGAAACTATTTAAAAATTGCCTGGAGAAATCTGAAGAAGAACAGGCTTTACGCATTTATAAATATAACAGGTTTAACCGCAGGTATCGTTAGCTGCCTGTTAATCGGTATTTATATTAAGAGTGAATTAAGTTACGACCGCTTTAATCAGAATGCTGACAACGTGGTGCGGGTAACAGAGGATTATAATTTCGGTGGTCAATCCCAGCAGACAGCGTTAACCGGAACTAAAGCGGGCCCGCAGTTGAAACGGACCTTCCCGGAAGTAATGGATTTTGTCCGACTTGTTAAAATAACAAATGTGGTCGGTTACAAAAATCAATTATTCGAAGAAAAAAATTTCCTTTATGCAGATCCTTCTTTCTTTAAAATATTTTCCTTTAAACTGCTGAAGGGAGATGCGGCGGCTGTGTTAAGCGCAACCGATAAGATAGTCCTCACCCAAACTGCAGTAAAAAAATACTTTGATAAGGAGGATCCTATCGGTAAAGTCTTAAAAATAGGCGATATGAGTTATATTGTTTCAGGTATTGCCGCCGATGCTCCTTCAAATTCACAGGTACAGTTTGACTTTGTAGCCTCTTTTAATGTTTTATATGCTGCTAAAACTGAAGACTGGGGATCGGGTAATTTTATAACCTATCTGCTACTTAAAAATAAGGAGGCGGTACGGCCATTACAAAAGCAAATTACTGCTTATATGATCAAGGCCGATAAGGATGAAATTAAAACGACGGGCAGCCAGTATCTAACCCTCCGCCTTGAGCCATTGACAAGTGTTCATTTACATTCCAATCTTGCCGGTGGTTTGGAGCCCAACGGGAGTATCGTGTATATTTATATATTGATTGTTGTAGCCTTGCTTATCCTGATTACTGCCGGTGTAAATTACATCAACCTTTCCATAGCGCAATCAGCAGGCCGGGGGGCCGAAATAGGCTTGCGTAAGGTGCTTGGCGCCGTAAAACAGCAACTTTTTAAACAATTCATTTGGGAGTCACTCTTAGTCACAGCCATAGCAGCAATATTTGCCTTGGGCCTGTCTTACATCCTGCTTCCTTTCTTTGACGAGCTTGCCGGGACGCAGTTTCAGTTCAACGCTTTATTAGATCCTATTATCCTGATAGGCCTCGTTGTATTGGGAGTTGTTATCGGTTTTTTGGCCGGGGCTTACCCGGCTCTATTATTATCAAATATTAAACTGGCAAAGATACTAAAATCTGGATTTTCCTTTACTTCGGGCCAGAGCGTTCGCCGGTCACTGATCGTTTTCCAGTTTATCATTTCCATTTTTCTTATTATCTCGACAGTGGTCATACTGCAGCAGTTATCTTATATCCGCAATAAGGATATCGGCTATAACAAAAGCAATGTAGTGGTTTTGCCGATAGATTATAAAACCATACCCCAGGTTGATGCGCTCAAAAAGGTGATCAATAATATTCCCGGTGTAGAAAGTGTCGCTGCCGCAAACAATGAGCCGGTGGATGTTAAGTGGGGTGACGCTATTCAAACAAAAGATGGCAAAAGTTTAACTGTCAATGCCCTTCCGATGGATGAGGACTTTATAAAAACTATGCAACTGAAAATAGTTGCAGGAAGCGCCTTTAACCAAACTGATGTATTACAAATTGATACTACCAATAAATATAAAAACTTCCGTTATTCATTTATGCTCAATGAATCGGCAGCCAGGGCATTAGGCTGGACGCCGGAACAAGCGATCGGAAAAGAAATTTCTAAAGACGCGCCAGGCAGGATAAAAGCGGTGGTTAAAGATTTTAATTTCAAGTCTTTCCACGACCCAATTAGCCCTTTGTTAATATTTCTCGATCATTTCCAAACGCAGGATATTTTTGTGAGGATAAACGGGGGTAATACCGTATCAACCATACAGGGCCTGGAAAAAATTTGGAAAACACGGGTACCTTACCGCCCTTTTGAATATAAATTTTTGGATGATGATTATGATGCTTTATATCACACCGAACAGCGTACTGCTGGCGTATTCACAACTTTTTCTGTGCTCGCCATATTGCTGGCCTGCCTCGGCCTGTTTGCTGTTACCGCATATGCTGTAATGCAGCGAACAAAGGAAATAGGCATCAGGAAAGTTTTGGGCGCAAATATTTCGTCCATTATTTTATTGATTTCAAAGGATTTTTTGCTGCTGGTAATTATCGCTACAGCAATTGCATCGCCAATAGCCTGGTATGTTTCCGAAAAATGGCTACAGGATTTTGCTTACAGGATAAACGTCCAATGGTGGGTATTTATAGCAGCAGGCGGGGTTTCGATATTAGTGGCGTTTGTAACGGTCAGTTTGCAATCTATTAAAGCTGCCATCGCGAATCCTGTGAAGAGTTTGAGAAGCGAGTAATTTGGGCGGCAGGGCAAAAAGAACTTAGGTCCCTAAACATGCGATCTGAGATTTAGTTGACACACTGATGTGTTGCGTTCCGGGGTGAGATACGGAACGCATTTTTTATTTTCAGACAGGGCACCTCAAAACCGCACAGCCCCCTGTCCGTTTTTATTACAATCCATATTTCAAATATTATATAATTTTATATCTATCAGTAAGTTAGCAATTTGGAACAACGATTGATACCATTACAATACTTGGATCCAAATACTTCCCATATCACCCTGTACGACCTGGCTTTCCTGGGAACAATATTTATCGGGTCGACTTTTGCCATGCAACTGTGGTTCGCTAAAAAGATAAACCTAATAGCAAACAGGTTTTTGGCCCTGGCCCTCTTAACCGTCGTTTTGTGGATGATTTGGGTATTAGGCATCGACATCCAACTGAGTACCCGCTTTCCATATTGGAACTGGTTGCCATTGCCGTTTTCGCTGGCGATGGGTCCGCTCATCTATTTTTATGTACTCAAAATAACCCGGCCGGAATATAAATTCAGCCGGAAGGATCTGCTGCATTTTAGTCCCTTGCTATTGGAATTGGGTGCCCAGGCCTGGGAAGTTAGGGATAGTGTAAAAACCAGCGCACCTGCTTTTGAAACGCCGGCCTATCATCAACTTAACCCGGCGTTGCAGTTGCTGGCGTTTGTTTCTGTCATCATTTACCTTTACCTGGCTGACAGGTTGATAAGGCAGTTTTATCAACGACTAAAATTTAATGGGGGCGACCGGTACCGCATTCAGTTGCGGTGGCTGCATCGTCTGCTGACAGGTTTCGGGGTGCCATGGCTCTTGTGGATACCCTTTACAGCGGTCGATTATTTTTATTATCATAACCAGTTAGGCCTCCATGCTTATTATCCTTTATACCTCCTTTTGGCGGTAATGGCCATCTGGATGGCAGCCGCGGCTTTTTTAAGGCCAGATGCCGGTGCGCTGATTGCCCCCGCTCCATCTTTAAAACCAGTTCTTCCCGCAGAAATGAAGCAACGGGGTATTTGGCTAAAGAACGCCGTACAAACCAGCCGTTATTACCGGGACCCGGAGCTAAGTTTAAACTCGCTGGCTGAAAAGCTTGTGCTGACCACCCATGAATTATCACGGATAATTAATACCGTACTTAAAAAAAGTTTCAATGATTTCATCAATGAATATCGTGTTTTGGATGTCGTTCAGAAAATGCAGGACCCTGCTTATGACCATTTAACGCTGATGGGCATAGCGTATAATTCCGGCTTCAATTCGAAAAGCGCCTTTCACCGGATATTTAAAGACCGGATAGGCAAAAGCCCTGCAGAATATAAAGCTGAATTGAAAAAAGAACTCCCATGTTATAACTTAGGACAACATCCCCGCCCGGCGACGATAATTTCGTACCATGAAACCACCCCGAAGTGGTCTTCTGACAAATTAAACCGCAATTTTATGTTTAAAAATTATTTAAAAATCGCATGGCGCAACGTTACAGGGAACAAAGTGTACAGCGCCCTCAATATTATTGGTCTTGCAGCGGGGATAGCCGTAACCTTACTGATTAGTTTATGGGCCTGGCACGAATATTCCTATGACCGTTTTCTTCCCAATTCCACACAGCTTTACCAGGTAAAACTGAACTTCGACCAAAATGGAGTTATCCAAACGCAAAGCGGCGGCTGCCTGCCCATGGCCAACGCCTTGCGCAATAATTTCCCGGAAGTTAAATACGTTGCCGAAACCGGCTGGACATTCAACCACAGCCTGATAGCGGGCGACAAAAAGCTGTACCAGCAGGGCATGATCGTAGGGGCCGACTTTTTAAAGATGTTTCAGTTTCATTTGCTTTCAGGCAATTCCGCTACTGTCCTGAATGAGCCTTTTTCCATCATTCTTACCCAATCCGCCGCTAAAGCCTTGTTTGGCAATGATGACCCGATTGGTAAGATGGTGCGGCTCGATAACATGCATGATGTAAAAGTTGTCGGCTTGATGGATAATGTGCCGGATAATTCCACCCTGCAGTTCAGCTTCTTGTTGCCTTTTAGTTATTGGGAGGCAACCGAGCCCTGGGTAAAACCGGCCAGGACGAACTGGACCTATTACCCATTTAATCAATACGTTGAATTGCAGCCGGGGGTAACTGAAGAACAATTTGCGCCAAAGATCAAAAACCTGCTGCAGGGACATGATCCCATCCACAAAGTCGAGATTGTTTTGCAGCCGGTAAAAAACTGGCATTTATATTCCGAATTCAAAAATGGAAAGTTATCCGGCGGCTTTATTGTTTATGTGCGCATGTTCTGCATTATCGGCGCGCTGGTCCTGCTCATCGCCTGTATCAATTTTGTTAACCTGTTTACAGCGCGCTCGGAGAAAAAGGCAAGAGAGGTGGGTGTGAGAAAAGCGATCGGCTCGAACCGGGCCAGCCTGATCTTGCAATTCCTGACTGAATCTGTCCTGGTCACTTTTATAGCCGCTCTTTTTGCTGTTGCCATTGTTCAGGTGTCATTGCCCGCCTTTAATGCGCTAACCGGCAATGCGTTGGAGATACCATACGCTGTGCCTCTTTTCTGGGTATTACTTCTGGCGTTTATTTTATTTACCGGTGTTATGGCCGGCAGCAGGCCGGCTTTTTACCTTTCTTCTTTTAACCCGGTAAAAGTGTTGCGCGGCGCGGTCCGGGTTGGTAAAGCGGCGGCATTGCCCCGTAAGATCCTGGTCGTCATTCAATTTTCCTGTTCCATTGCGCTGATCATCGGTACGATCATCATTTATCAGCAGATCAGCCATGTTAAAGACCGGCCATCCGGCTATGATGCCGACCGCCTGATCATGACAACGATGAGCGCCGATCTTAACCGCAATTATACCGTCCTTAAAAATGACTTACTGCAAAGTGGGTTTGTTGCGAATGTCACCAGGGCATCCAGCCCCGTCCCCGTAATTGATTTCCAGGCTGGTTGCAACCTGTTAAACTGGCCAGGTAAAAACGCCGGAGAAAGCCTCGCTATGAATTACGCATCAGTTTCAGAAGACTTCTTTAAAACCACAGGTATAAAAATGAAAGAAGGGCGGGGATTTGCAGGAACTCCTGACGATACACTCCACGTTATTCTCAATGAAGCCGCCGTCCGGCAATTGCGATTGAAAGACCCTGTGGGCCAAACGCTGACCACTGAATTGTCGAAAGAGCCTTTGCGGATCATCGGCGTGGTTAAGAACGCGATCATCGGCTCGCCGTTTTCGGCGATACTACCTGCCTTATTTGTTTATAAGCCGGATCAGGCCGGCACAGTGATCTACCGGCTTAAGCCCGATGTGAACGTGCACGAGGCGCTAAGCAAACTCGCGCCCATCTTTAACAAATATAATCCTGCTTATCCTTACGATTACTTTTTCACCGATGCCGCTTATGACAGTAATTTCAAACAGGCACAACTGGTCGGTAAGCTGGCTGCCGTTTTCGCGGGGTTAACTATCCTGATCTCCTGCCTGGGCCTGTTTGGCCTGGCAGCATACATGGCAGAACAACGTACAAAGGAAATCGGCATCCGCAAGGTTTTAGGCGCTTCGGTCAGCAGCGTCTGGTTATTATTGTCCAAGGATTTTATGGTGCTGGTGTTGATCGGTTGTGTCGTTGCTACGCCTCTGGCGTTTTATTTTATGACTAACTGGCTGCGGCAATATGATTACCGTATTACCATTGGCCCGGTGGTATTTATTTTATCAGCCTTAATGGCTATTGTTGTCACTTTAATAACCATCAGTTTCCAGGCGATAAAAGCAGCTTTGGCTAATCCGGTGAAGAGCCTTCGCTCGGAGTGAGTATTGAGTCCTAAGTCTTTAGTCGTTAATACAAAACCGGACGGTTTCAACGTTCGGTTTTGTTACAATCGCTGGCGTAAATGAATGGCTATTGGCTATATGTCAGTAAGTTAGTAATTTGGAACGGCGATTGACGCAACTAAGCAGTTTGAAGGCATATATATTCCATATCACCCTGTATGACCTGTTCTTCCTCGGAACGATATTTATCGGGTTGACTTTTACCCTGCTGCTGTGGTTCACCAAAAGCACTAACACGACCGCAAATAGGTTTCTTGCCCTGGCCCTCTTAACCATCGTTTTATGGATGGCCTGGATATTGGGCGTTGACATCCGGCTGATGACATACTTTCCGCATTGGAGCTGGCTGCCGCTGCAATTTTCACTGGCGCTCGGCCCGCTGATCTATTTTTATGTGCTTAAAATCTCCCGGCCGGGATATAAATTTCGTTTTAAGGATCTGCTTCATTTCGGCCCGCTTTTGCTGCAACAAGGCGCTTTAGTTTTGGAGGTTAGAGAGGGTTTAAGGACTGGCGCTCCTACGTATGATACCTTACTATTTCAGCAGTTAAACCCGGTGCTGCAATTGCTGGTGTTCATTTCCGTTAGCAGCTACTTATACGCTTCTCACAGGCTGATAGAACGGTTTTATCAAGGGCTGAAATTTAATGAGGTAAGTGACAGGTACCGGTACGAATTACGGTGGTTGCATCGCTTGCTGACGAGTTTCGGTATCTTGTGGCTATTGTGGATCCCGTACACTACGGTAGATTATTTCTATTACCATGGCCGGTTAGGCATCCGGGCTTACGAGCCCTTGTATGTCCTTTTATCGGCCCTCTTTGTCTGGATAGCGGCCGCCGCCCATCTAAGGCCGGATATTGGGGTGTCTCTTCCTATGCCTTTTGTTTCCAGGCCGTTGCTACCTGCGGAACTGAAGCAAAAAGGCGCCTGGCTGAAGAAAGCCGTTAAAGAAAACGGCTATTACCAGGACCCGGAATTGAGCTTAGGCTCGCTTGCTGAAAAGCTTGACATGACCCCCCATGAGTTATCCCGGATCATCAACGCAGTACTCAAAAAAAGCTTCAACGATTTCATTAATGAATTTCGCATTGCTGATGTGATCCGGAAAATGCAGAACCCGGTTTATGGCCGGCTAACTCTGCTGGGCATTGCTTTTGACTCCGGATTCAGTTCAAAAACAACTTTCAGCCGGGCCTTTCGCCGAATGACCGGGAAAACCCCGGGAGCATACAGCAGCGATCTGAAAAAAGAGGGTCCATCTTATAAATTGAACCCTCAATCCCGCTCTGCCGCGGTAGTTTCGTGTCACGAAGTCATTCCCAGGTGGTCTTATGACAAATTAACACACAATTTTATGTTTAGAAATTATTTAAAGATCGCCTGGCGCAATACCCTGCACAACAAAGTTTACAGCATGCTGAACATCGTCGGCCTGGCAGCCGGCATGGCCGTGGCACTCCTGATCGGTTTATGGGTGACTAACCAATATTCATATGATCGTTTTCTGCCGGGCTATAAGCAATTATACCAGGTTGAAATGAACCTGACCTCGAAGCATGACGGCACGACTACCCAAACTTCCATAGCGCTGCCGCTGACTGATGTTTTAAAGAAAGAGATCCCCGGCATAAAGTACGTTGCTGAAGCTGACAATATCGGCCGCATGAATCACGGCCTTTTAGTAGGCGATAAAAAGCTCTACCTGGAAGGAGGCGCTGCAGGGGCGGAATTCTTCAAAATATTTCAATATCCCTTTATAAAAGGCAACGCCAATTCAGCGTTAAAAGAGCTCTATTCGATAGTGTTGACCGAATCGACCGCAAAAGCATTGTTTGGCGACGCTGACCCAATTGGGAAAAATGTGCGGTTTGATAATTCGCAGAACATGACGGTAACAGGTGTTATCCGCGATATCCCTGCAAATGCTACGCTGCAATTCAACTATCTGGTGCCTTTTGCTTATTCAGAAGCCACCCAGGGCTGGATCAAAGATGGGCGCACCAAGTGGACTTACAATTCATTCTCTGCCTATGTGGCGCTGGAGCCAGGCGTAACTTATGGGCAGATCGCGCCTAAGATCGGGGATATCGTCAATAAAAGAAGCCCTGAGATGCAGTCGTTAAAGCCCGAGGTGATTATGCATCCGCTGGCGGACTGGCATTTATACAACGATTTTAAAAATGGCAAAGCTGTTGGCGGCTTTATAGAATATGTGCGTTTGTTCAGCATTATCGGTATGCTGGTGCTGGTTGTCGCCTGTATCAATTTCATGAACCTTTCCACGGCGAGGTCTGAGAAGCGGGCAAGGGAAGTTGGGGTGCGCAAAGCCATCGGCTCGGCCCGTATCGATTTGGTTTACCAGTTTCTGACGGAGTCGGTGCTGGTGACGTTTATATCGTTCCTGCTGAGCTTGCTGCTGGTTCAGCTAACTTTGCCGGCATTCAATGCGCTGACGGGTTCTGATGTCCATATTCCTTATGGCAATATCGGTTTCTGGGCCATCATGATCATGTTTGTGCTTTTCACGGGTTTGATAGCGGGGAGCCGGCCGGCGTTTTACCTGTCCTCGTTCAACCCTGTCAAGGTGCTCAAGGGCAGCATCCAGGTGGGCCGGTGGGCATCCGTGCCGAGGAAGGTGCTGGTGGTGGTGCAGTTTACCTGTTCCATCGCGCTGATCATCAGTACCGTGATCGTTTACCAGCAGGTACAGTATGTGAAGGACCGGCCGACAGGTTACAGCGCCGACAGGCTAATGATGACCGACATGAACAGTGACCTTTCCCAGCAATATGAGGCGCTGAAAAACGATCTGCTATCTTCGGGGCTGGTGGAGAGTGTGGCCTCGTCAACCTCGCCGGCGACACAGGTTTACAGCCATTTTTCGCTGGATAACTGGCCGGGCAAAAATGCGGGCGACGAGAGCGTGAACATCGGCGCGATATGGATATCCGGGGACTACTTTAAGACCCTGGGGATGACCTTTGCCGGTGGGCACAATTTCACAGGCGACTGGAACAGCGACACGCTGAATGTGATAGTGAATGAAGCGATGGTTAGGCGCATCGGCTTGAAAGACCCTGTTAATCAACTGATAACCATTAATTTCAACAAAAAGCCGGTAAGGATCATCGGCGTGGTAAAAGACGCGCTGATGGATTCGCCGTATAAGCCAGTGGATCCTGCCGTTTTCGGGCATAACCCCAACGGGTTTGTGGTGACGTACCGGCTGGCGAAAAACGCCGGCATGCATACTGCGATCGATAAGATCGGTAAGATATTTGACAAATATAACCCGGCTTACCCCTTTCAGTACAAATTTGTGAACGAAGAGTATGAGCACAAGTTTAACCTGGAGGTGCTGGTGGGCGAGCTGGCGGGCGTGTTCGCCGGGCTGGCCATATTTATATCCTGCCTCGGGCTGTTCGGGCTGGCCGCTTATGTTGCTGAACAGCGCACCAAGGAGATCGGTATCCGCAAAGTGCTTGGCGCTTCCATAGCGCAGGTTTGGCTGATGCTCTCCCGCGATTTTATCGGGCTGGTAGCCATCAGTTGCGTCATTGCCTCGCCGGTGGCGTTCTATTACCTGCACAATTGGCTCCAACAATACACCTACCGCGTCAGCATCGGCGTAGGGGTGTTTATCGCATCGGGCATAGCGGCTATAGTCATTACCCTCGTTACCATTAGCTTCCAGGCGATAAAAGCAGCGGTGGCAAATCCGGTGAGGAGCCTGAGAAGCGAGTAGCAGTTAGCAGTGGCAGTTGAGATAAAAACTGCCCACTGCGAACTGCACACTGCAAACTGACGGTTACTGGCAATTCAAAACCGAACGGTCCATTGTTCGGTTTTGTTACAACAATTGGTGTAAATAAAGCGCTATTTGCGATATATCAGCAAGTTAATAAATTGGAACAGGGATTGAAGCAATAAAACTACTTGCATGCATATACTTTCCATATCACCCTCTATGACCTGTTCGCCGTGGGAGCGATTTTCATCGGCGTTGCGTTTGCGTTGCTATTAGCCTTCACCCAAAGCACTAACCGGGTTGCAAACCGGCTTCTTGCGCTGACTCTCGTCAATATAGTTATGGTGCTGGCCGGGCTTTTGGACATCGACACAACGATGGCCGGCCCCTATCTGCGATGGAGCCAGCCCTTTATCCAACTTTCGCTCGCTACCGGCCCCCTTATCTATTTTTATGTACTGAAAATTACCCGGCCCGGCTTCGGGTTTGGCTGGAGGGATGCGCTCCATTTCGGCCCCCTGCTGTTCGTTCAAATTGTGCTATTATCAGGCATCACCGGCAGTACTGACCAGTTAAACCCCCTGTTACAGGTTTCGGACTATATTTCAATTGCCCTATACTTGCACTATGCCTATCAGCTGATACCCCGCTTTCAACAGGCGCCGGGAAACAAAAATACTGACCGACGCCGTCACGAGCTTTGGCGCTTACGCGGGATACTCGCACGTTTAAGAACTTTGTGGCTGCTGTCCGCACTCTTTGTAGTCGCAGCTTATATTTGTTGCCGCAACCTGCCTGAAATATATTTTTACTACCCTGTCTACTTGCTTTTGGCAGTCATCAGCATCGGCCTTGCGGCAGTCGCATTTTCATGGTCGGGGGTCAGGGCGCCTGTCGATGCCTTTGCGGTTCCCAGGCCCTTGCCCTCATCTGAACTTTCACAAAAAGGCGCCTGGTTGAAAAACTTAATGAAGGTAAACCGCTATTACCAGGATGCCGAGCTCGGTTTAGGCGCCTTGGCGGAACAGTTGGACATTACGCCCCATGAATTATCCCGCGTTATCAATACGGCGCTTAAAAAGAATTTTAACGATTTCGTCAATGAGTACCGCGTTCGCGACGTGATCAACAAGATGCAGGATCCTGCTTATCACCATATTACCTTGCTGGGCATTGCCTTTGACTGCGGGTTTAATTCCCAAACCTCCTTCAATCGCATTTTCAGGCAAATGGCCGGGAAAAGCCCGCTGGAATATAAAAATAGCCTGAAAAAAGAACAGCCATCTTATAATTTGGGCAGCCGACAACAGTTTGTCCCGGTAATTTTACATCGTGAAACCACTTCCCGGTGGTCTCATGAAAAATTAAACCGCAACTATATGCTTAAAAATTATTTAACAATCGCATGGAGGAATCTTGTTAAAAACAAGGCACAATCCTTTATTAATATTACCGGCTTATCAGTTGGCATGGCGGTGGCTATGCTCATTGGCTTGTGGATCTACGACGAACTGTCGTTTAATAAGTACCATCAGAACTATGACCGCATCGGCCAGGTGATGATACATAACGGGGACGGTACCTATAAAGCATTGCCTATTCCTTTAAGTGAGGAACTGCGTACCTCGTTTGGGCATGATTTTAAATACGTTGTACTTTCTACCGATGAAGAATCACATATTATCTCGGGCGGCAACAAGCGTTTTATGCAGCCGGGCAGGTATATGCAGCCGGAAGCGCCGGAAATGCTGACCTTTAAAATGGTGAACGGCAGCCGGAATGGGTTGGAAAACCCTAACTCCATTCTGTTGAAACAATCGCTGGCCAACACATTGTTTGGGAATGCTGATCCCATCAACCGGGTGTTAACGATTGACAATAAGGTAAATGTGACGGTGACGGGCGTTTACAAGGATTTACCCAATAACTCCGAATTCAAGGATGTTGCCTTCATTGCACCCTGGGACCTGTATGTTTCTTCGTCCGACCCATCGGTTAAACATGCGGTAAATGACTGGAAAAATAATTCTTTTGATATCTATGTGCAACTCAATCCTAATGGAGATTTTAATAATTTGTCTGCAAAAATAAAAGATTTGAAACTTGAGCATACGAGTAAGAAGAAAGCCGCCCTTTACAAGCCCGAACTTTTTATTCAGCCAATGAGTAAATGGCATTTGTTTTCAAAATTTGAAAACAGAACGATCGTCACCAGTGAAGAATTAAAGTTTGTTTGGTTTTATGGGATCATCGGTGCTTTTGTATTACTGCTGGCCTGTATCAATTTCATGAACCTGAGTACTGCCCGTTCCGAGAAACGGGCAAAAGAAGTGGGTATCCGGAAAACGATGGGCTCCGCCCGAATCCAACTGATTGCGCAGTTCTTTAGTGAGTCGGTTTTAATAGCCGCGTTTGCCTATCTCCTGTCAATTGGGTTAATTGCCCTAATCTTACCTTGGTTTAACGGGGTGGCCGGTAAGACCATCAGTATTCCTGTTGAAAATGCATGGTTTTGGACGGCGGGTATCGGCTTCATTTTGATTACCGGGTTGCTTGCCGGTTGCTACCCGGCACTTTACTTATCTTCCTTTAACGCGGTAAATGCGTTAAAAGGTACTTTCCGGGTGGGCCATTTTGCCGCGATGCCGCGTAAAGCATTGGTGGTTATCCAGTTCACGGCATCCATTATCTTAATTATCGGGACCATAGTGGTCTACCGCCAAATACAGTTTGCCAAAAACAGGCCCGTGGGTTATTCACGGGACGGCTTGCTGACCGTTCAAATGAATACGCCCGATTTCCAGGGAAAATATGACCTGATCAGGAATGAATTGAAAAACACGGGTGTGGTATCCGAAGTGGCGGAAACCGGAGGGTCACTAACCGGGATCTCGTCAGAAACCGGCGGTATCGACTGGCCGGGCAGAAACCCCGCCGCCGAGAGCAGCTTTGGAACAGTGCCGGTTACCTATGAGTTTGGGAAAACCGTGGGCTGGCAATTTATGGACGGGCGGGACTTTTCGAGAGCATTTTTTACTGACTCTTCGGGTTTGGTGATCAATGAGGCGGCGGTAAGATACATGGGTTTGAAAAACCCGGTGGGAAAAACGCTAACCTGGGCCGCAAACGGTGGTAAAGCCGAGCAATATAAAATTTTAGGTGTCGTAAAAGATATGGTTATGAATTCGCCTTTCGAGCCGGCATATCCTACGGTTTTCTTCCTCAACGGCGGGATGGGCGCTATTCTGATCAAGATCAATCCGGCGAGGAGCGCCGCTGAAGCGCTGCCGAAAATCCAGGCGGTATTTAAAAACCTCGTTCCTGCCGCGCCCTTTGATTACACCTTTGTTAATGAAGAGTATGGTAAAAAGTTTGCAGCGGAAGAAAGGGTAGGCAAACTCGCTGGCGCGTTCGCCTCGCTGGCCATCTTAATAAGCTGCCTCGGGTTATTTGGCCTGTCTTCGTTTGTCGCGGAGCAACGGACCAAAGAAATTGGTATCCGCAAAGTGCTGGGCGCTTCTGTATATACCATTTGGCAATTGCTGTCGAAGGATTTCGTATACCTGATTGTTGTTTCACTCCTCATCGCAACGCCAACAGCCTACTTTTTCATGCATAGCTGGCTACAGAATTACCAGTACCGGGCCGAACTATCTTGGTGGATATTCGCGGCGGCCGGCGCGGGCGCATTGCTCATCACCCTGTTAACGGTAAGTTTTCAAAGTATCAAAGCGGCTTTGATGAACCCGGTGAAGAGCCTTCGAAGCGAGTAGGCAGTTGGCAGTAGGGAGTAGGCAGTCGAGATGCCATTTGTGGATTTTCGATTTAGTTGAAACACTATTTGGTGCGTTCCGGGGTGAGATACGGAACGCATTTTTATATCCGACGATGGTACAGGCAATTCAAAACCGAACGGCCCAATGTTCGATATTGTTACAACGTATATTTCAAGTGCCATATAATTTTCTATCTGTCAATATGTTAGTAAATTGGAACAAGTATTGCCGCAGTAAAACCAATTGAACGCTCATATCTTCCATATCAGCCCCTATGACCTGGCCTTCCTGGGAACGATATTTATCGGGCTGATGTTTGCCCTGCTTTTAGGGTTTACCAAAAGAGTCAACCAGGCTGCAAACCGCTTTCTCGGCCTGGCGCTCGCAACCATCGTTTTGTCGATGATTTGGGTGCTGGGCAATGATGTCGGATTGGGGACATACTTTCCGCACTGGAACTGGATGCCGATGCAATTTTCGCTGGTGCTTGGCCCCCTGATCTACTTTTATGTGCTTAAAATTACCCGGCCGGAATATAAAATTCGTTTTAAGGACTTGCTTCATTTCAGCCCGCTTTTGCTGCAACAAGGCGCTTTACTTTTGGAGGTTAGGGAGAGTATAAAGTCTGCCGCAGCTACGTTTGACACCTTAATATTTCGGCGGTTAAACCCGGTATTGCATTTGTTGGTGTTTATTTCGGTCAGCGCCTACCTGTTCGCATCTCACAGGCTGGTAGAACGCTTTTATCAAACCCTGGAATTTAACGGAGGTGACCGCTATCGCTACGAATTGCGGTGGCTGCATAATTTATTGATGGGTTTCGGCTTGTTATGGCTATTGTGGATAC
>JABDGE010000099.1 GCA_013286235.1 Bacteroidota bacterium | reverse complement strand
CATCGGATATGTGATTGACAGCACTATATCAGGTGGCGGTGCATTTATCGTAGAAAACCAATGGGGTACACCGTGGGGAGCTCATGGTTATTACCTGATGCCTTTCTCGGTTATTCAAAGCACCAAGATCGTTCCCGCAGGAAGCTTGTTTGTTGCAATAATCTAAGATATTCAGTTTTTTATAGTAAAAGCTCCGGGCAAATCGCCCGGAGCTTTTTTTTTTGGTGCGCCTGGCATGGGTGCACACTATAGAGTGAAAGTCCCGAACGCACCTTCATAGCGGCAAATGGCGAACGGCACTTACAGTGGTGTGTGAGGACAATTCAGACGAAGAGCCTACCTGATCTTTTCGAAATCAAAGCCTGGTTTAATTTCCCGGTTCAGAAATTGCCCTTTTGATGTTGCCTGTTTCATTCGCTCATATACCGGTTCCGGTACATTTTTGTAATTATAAACATGACCGGATAAAAAAGTTACACGCAATAGTCTTGCGGTTCGATCATATGCTATGGACGAAATAACGGATGATGGCATAGAACATATCCATCAAGAAATGTGCCTGAATTGTTCCGCGTAAGGCGAAGACCGGTATTCGCCCCCTCGATTGAGAAGGCACGTGAAGTTCGGGAAAGAATGCGAAACCGATATTTAATCGATTTTCTTGCCGTATTGGCTGATATAATAAAACACCGATCCCACAAATAGTAGGATAATACCGATGAACAAAGGCCAGTCGGATATCATATCGCCGGCATGATTGATGCTCATTGGTTCGGCGTCAACCGGGTTAACAACCGACCTGTAGTAAATGATCAATCCGACGGTTACGATCAGTCCCGTGACAAAAAGAAGAATGCTGATTTTTTTCATTGCAAAGTGCCGGCAACAACAATGCTGCTTAGCCGCGGTAAAGTTATAAAATTTGGAATCTTTATTCAAGTTTTATGATTTAATTTGAAGATCGGCGATCCGTATTGAGGTTCCGGCGACCGAAACAAATCTCAATCAGGACTTCTGTAAATCAAATTGATAAATCAATGGAAAGAAGAGATTTTATAAAGCAAAGCTCGCTTGCCGCCGCAGGGGTAATGATATTGCCATCGGATATGCTGTTTTCGTCGAAGGACAAAGTGCGGCTTGGCTACATTGGCGTAGGTTTGCGGGGCCGAAGCCACGTAGGGGAGGGCCTGCTCCGAGATGATGTGGACATCGTGGCGATCTGTGACACGCAGGAAAGCTCGCTGCAGTATTGCCGCGAACAATTTACCAAAGCAGGGAAGCCGCTGCCTCGGGAATATACCGGTAGTATCGATGCTTACAAAAGACTGCTCGACCGCAAAGATATCGATGCTGTGATCATCGCAACTCCATGGCAGTTTCACCATCCACAAGCGATCGACGCCCTGAAGGCAGGGAAATATGTAGGATGCGAGGTGATTGCCGGGTTAACCGTGCAGGATCATTGGGACCTGGTAAACACATCGGAAAGTACCGGAATACCCTACATGACACTTGAAAATGTTTGCTACCGCAGGGATGTGATGGCTGTGCTGAACATGGTGCGACAGGGTTTATTTGGAGAAATGATACATTATGAAGGCGGCTACCAGCACAACCTGCGCGATGTGCTGTTTAACGATGGCAAGCATTTTTACGGCCACGGTGTGGAGTTTGGTCCGAACGCACTAAGTGAAGCACAATGGCGAACCCAATTTAATATTGACCGCAATGCCGACATTTATCCTACCCACGGTGCCGGCCCCCTGATGCAGTACGCCGATATCAACCGTGGGAACCGGTTTACCAACCTGGTATCATTCAGCTCGAAGGCCCGGGGTCTGGCGGCCTATGTGGAGGAGCTGGCGCCGGGCAATAAGAATGCAAAGATCAATTATAAGAATGGCGATGTGATAACCACGATGATCAATTGCGCTAATGGCGAGACGGTGCTGCTTTCGCATGATACCCACCTGCCAAGACCGTATTCGCTCGGCTTTAGGGTGCAGGGTACCAAAGGCCTTTGGATGGATGTTGCCAAAAGTGTTTACATCGAGCATCAATCGAAAAAGGACGACGAATGGGACTTGGTTGACGACTGGTTTACAAAATATGATCACCCCCTTTGGAAAAAGTATGCGGCGAACGCCGAAGGCGCAGGCCATGGCGGCATGGACTGGTTTGTATTCAATGCTTTTGTGCAGGCCGTAAAACAGGGCAAACAAACGCCGATAGACGTTTATGACTCCGTAACCATGAGTGTTATTACACCATTGTCTGAGAAATCGATCGCCGAAGGGAATACTTCGCAAGTATTTCCAGATTTTACAAAGGGCAAGTGGAAGACCCGGAAAAATTCTTTCGCACTGGACGACAGCGGGTTTTAGCCATTTTCGGGCTAACCCAAAAAGTTAGGAAACTTCGCGTCAGATTATCCGTATAACGGCAAGATTACATTTTGCTTTTATATGCATCCCGAAATCGACGAGATTTTAAATAATTTAGATTTGGAATATCCTGTTCCATCGCCCGCCGTGCTGCAAAATGCGGCCCGGATACTGAATTACATGGATGATATCTACGTGGAACGGAAGGGTAAATTTGAACCTACCCCCGCTGAAAGCTTGTACATCATGTGGAATGTGGAAGGCCTGGAGTTTCATATCGAGTGCCTCAAAAATGGCGCAATCCTCTATACGTTTCGCAAGGGAAAGTTAGGGAAAATGTATGGAACGGCTAATATCGATTGCTTTCTTCTGCTCATTCGGAACTATTTGCTGGCAGGCATCTGCTGAATCAAAACATCTGACTCATCTTCTTGCAGCTATTTGGTATTCCATTTAAACCATTTAATGCCCAGGATGGTAAATACAATGGTATACCCTATCGTCACGAAAAGCGCAATGCTGGTATCGCTGTTCCAGGTCGCTGGCGTCATTCCGGTGGAAAGGATCGTCTTAACCGTACCGTAAGGCGACCAATGCACCGCACGATTGATTATGACTGGAAATTTGTTTAATTCCCCAATCATTCCCAGAATAATAAATAAGATATAGACTAAACGCGTGGTCGAATTCACTGTTTCGGGATTTTTTATATAGCCCACGATCATTTGCCCGAGGCTTAAAGCGACAGAGCCACCTATAATAGCCGTAAAATAGGTGATAGCATAAGCAGCCGGCGTTAGGCCAATCTTGTCGTAATCCAGTCCGATCACGAAAACAACCGTTGTGACAATTAGGATCATAGCAACCTGCACCAATAGGCGGCTCCCTATAATCGTCCATGACGGTATCGGTGCAACCCGTAGGCGTTGGAATATTCCCTTGTCGCGGTCGCGGGCAATGGTATTTGAATATCCCATCAGCCCAGATGCAAAAAGGCCGATGGTTATGGCATTTGCCAGCACAAAAGGACCACCCACCTGGTCTATTATCCCTTTCCACGAGAGTAGTATGATGGCGGGTACGATCAAGGTAAGCACTACCGCCCGGCGATTTCGCCATTGGGTGGTAAAATCCGCGCGCAGCAGCGATGAGAAAACTGCAGATGTTTTTGGTACAACGGTCTCCATTATTAATTCAAGTTTTTATTAATGCGTGTTAATTTAGCTCAGGGCTGCCGACTGATAACTGTAAACTGCAAGCTAAAATTTACTCCCTGATCGTTTTCCCTGTTAAGGCGATAAATACATCCTCCAATGTCACTCTCCCCCTCCGGGAAACAGCTATCACTTCGGGTTCATTTCGGTGTTTGTCGATCAACGCCTGGGGCGTATCAATCTCGATGACGCTTCCATGATCAATGATCGCAATGCGGTCACAAACAGATTCGGCTTCCTCCATGGAATGAGTGGTTAGCAGGACCGCATGCCCTCTATCGCGGATAGCTTCGATGCGCTCCCACAATTGCCGGCGCGATTGCGGATCGAGCCCGGTAGTGGGTTCGTCAAGCAATACCAGTTTCGGGTTGTGAATGGTTGCAATCACCAATGAAATCCTTTGCTGTTGGCCTCCGGATAGCTGCCCGAATTTTTTTTGCGCCTGGTCTTCGAGGTTGATGTCCCTGAGGATAGCCAGAATATCGTTTTTGCTGAGCGACAGGCCGTATATGCCCGAATAGAGCTGCAGCACCTCTATCACATACAATTCAGCCTGAAAGCTGGTCGACTGCAGCTGAACGCCCAACGAAGCACGGGCGTGTAAAGGCTTTTCACTTGCATTGTTCCCGTCCACTGTGATGGTCCCCGATTGGGGCTTTAAAAGACCTTCGATCGCGCTGAGCGTACTGGTTTTGCCTGCGCCGTTTGGACCCAGGAGGCCGAATATTTCCCCCTTTTTTACATCGAATGAAACGTTCTTCACAGCCTGGAAGTCGCCGTAATTAACGTTAAGCCCTTCAACTGTAAGGATAGCAGTTGCTTGCTGGTTCATCTTTTCTTGTTTGAATTTAGACACGGGATACACGCCGTAGTTACAAATCGGGTACATGAAAACCCTGTTCGCTCAAATTTGCAAAAAAGCCCCATTTTAAGCACGCTGGATATAAGTATTACGACGCGATTCTTACCTCAATGGGGTTTAAAACTCGCGATGTCGTAGTATATGTCTCGGAATGAACTGGTCAGTCCGATTGTAAGCCAGTTGGTATGGTCATCAAACGCACTGTTCTGCTCCGTACGATATATAAATCCGAGCTCAAGCCGCAGGTTGTATTTGGGATTTAGTATGTATGCTACTTTCCCCTGGAGATAAACCATATTGGTTGTTAAACCCTGACTGGTATAATTTCCATACGTTTGCGCGGGATCGGTGTACAATTCAAAAATATCTTTCCCCTCATTTAAACCGTTTAGGTCGTATCCATACCTGCCAAAATCGGTTTCAGCACTGAAATCAAAACGCTCGTACGAATAGTTAAAGCGGCCAACCAATTCCCTGAAGTTCGCGCCCCAGGGCTGGGCAAGCGGTTCGCCGTTATTGGAGTAATTTTCAATTGCCGAACGTGCGGAATAGGTATAAGGCTTAGCGGTATTGTATTCTGCCAAAAAATTCAAATTTGTTACACCGAACAAATGTGTTCCTCTAAAACCAAGTTGCCAGGCATATTTATTATCGTAAGCGCCGTCATCGGAAAAGAAGTCGGTTGAGTGAAATTCATCTAATGCAAATTGGCCATACGCTGTCAGGCCGTCGCTGATTTTGTATTTGCCGGTAAGGCCAAGCAGCGACTTGTCAGGGTCGTTGCTGGAATTGTTTATTGGTTTTGTGAAAATAATTGGATTAATGTAGTTGAAATCAAATGGCCTTGCAACGCCATTGTCGTCTGTATAAAAGCCAATAAGGCTGTCAAAGAACCCGAAAGAAAGGCGTTTGCTTACGTTCCAGTCCAGGTAATGAAAAACGCCAAATTTATTGCGATTGATGCCGTACTGTGAAGTAGTTGATGGGTCGTTCATGTCGGTCCACATAGCCATGTACCGGATGCTGCCCAGCGTGCCGGTAAGCCTGAAGAAAAAATAGGGTGATGCATTATCAGAAAGCAGCTCGGAGCGATAGCCATCGCCGATGAATGTTTTGTCGCGGCCAAGCTCGATGTTCAGAAATTTGCTGGCCGTATAGGATGCGACGCCGGTAAAATAATACCACTCGGGATTCTGACCCAATGTCCGGTCATAAGCTTGCCCCGGAACTATTCCAACCTGGTTGATGTAAGTATTTAAATATTCCGGGTAGACGGCTTCGCCGGCATAACCGCTGAAGTTATAAAAAAACCTGGCGCCTATACTGCCGCCCAACTGGAAACCCAGCGAAGTCATGTTGGTATTTTTGCTGCCTGAGAAGTCCTTGCCAATTTCGAAATCCGGTAAAAGATCTGCATAGAAGGTCGATCCAAGGCTTTTAACATCGATCAGGTGCTCGTTAAATAGTTTTTTATAGCCCAAATCGTGGTCTTTATGGTCGGCGCCATAATTCATCAACGAATCGTAGCGCGATTTGAAAACGGAATCAATTGAAAAAAATGGTTTTAATGCCGTATGCTCGCTTGTTGAAGTGGAATAAAGATCGGCGTTGAATTTTTGGTAAAAATCGAATGAATAAGGCATATAGTTATCCTGTGCTCGCGCGTCATTGGCCATGAATATGCAGGCCATTGTGATCATGATACTATATTTTATAACGTAGAAGTTTTTCATTGGCATAATAAACTAAATTTGTCGGATACAACTCCTAAAAGTCATGGTATAATTCCCTAAAGCCGGTTCGTAATCCGATCATAATATATGCTGTTTTCGTATCAGTTTGTGAGTTGACCTCCTGGCGCAGCAACCCACTCACCTCGATCCTGAAATTATATCTGGGGTTTATTACATAAGCAACTACGCCTTCGGCATATTTTAAAGTTGTAGCAAGACCCTGCCCGGTTACGGCAGTTCCCGTGGGTATATTTGTATTGTCGGCCAGGGTTAATTCTTTACCATAATTGGTGTTTCCAATATTAAGGCCGTATTTGGCATAGTCTATTTCACCTTGCAGATCGAACTTCCATATCGAATAATTGAGCAGGGCCACGCCTTCTTTAAAATTAGCGCCCAGGGGGTCGCCGAGCGGTTCGCTGTACTCTGCATAATTCAGCAAAGGAGTTTGGTTCGAATAAGTGTAAGGTGCAGCGGTATTATATTCAAAGAGGTAGTTAAAGTGGCTGACCTTAAATAAGTCCGAACCTCTTACACCCAACTGCCATGCGCTGCCGCTGCTATGGTCGACGGACGAAAGCGATTGATCAAAAAGCAACTGCCCATATATAGTCGTTTTATCCAAAACTTTGTATTTGCCATTAAAGCCGATAAGCGTATGGTCGGGCACTGTGCCTGATCCTGAAGGCCCCAAAGAAGATGAAAAATATAAGGGATCGATGTAATTAGCGTCGAAGCCGTGAAGTTGCCCCTGGTCATTTGCTTCTTCATCCACCACGGCATTAAAGAAGCCAATTGAAGCCCGGTTGGTGATATTCCAGTCGATATAATGAAAAGCCATCCATTTGCGGCGATAGTTGCCAAATGAATCAAATTGGACCGCGTTTTGATCCTCCATATAAGCCCACATAGCCGTATATTGAACATTTTCGCCCAGGTCGATCGTTAATTTTAGCTGGGGATAGGCTGCTGCATAGTCAGATAACAGGATCGACCTATAGCCGTCGCCAATGAAAGTTTTATCCTCACCGAGGGTTATCATAAACTTCGGGCTCACCCTATACCCCATCATCGCTGTTACGAACTCCCAATCATTATAACCCAAAAAGGTACGGTCATAGGCCTGGCCCGGGATCATATCGGTGGTTTTAATATAGGCAGCTTCGTAATTCGGGAATTTACCCTGGTTTTCGTAGCCGCTGGTATAGAAAAAGAAATTGTCTCCTACAGTTCCGCCGGCCTGGTAACCGCGTGAATTAAGGTAAATGCTCGTTTTATCAAAAAATTCGCGACCCGCATCAAGATCGGCCATAAAGTCGGCATACAAAGTATAATCACTGTGTTTTACGTCCACATCGTGGTTAGTAAATAATGCCCTGTGCAGCCAACTGTGATGGCCGGTTGTATCCGTATTTGCAGACAATAATGAGTCGTAGGCGTGCCTGATAGCGCTGGAGTCGCCGAAAATATAAGGCTTAACGGCCGTATGTAAATTTTCTTTCGGGGAATATTCAACCGTGTTGAGTTTTTGGTCGAACTGGTAGGAGTACGGCTGGTACATCAACTGGCCAAAAGCCTGGCCCGTTATAAATATCGTTACAAATAAAGCAAAAAAGTGCTTGGTTGCCGGGTAAATGTATTTCATAGTTATGAAATCTAAAATTACCCGTTTTTTTCGTAAAATCAAAGAGTTGGTTTCACCCCCCGCAAAATATTTTAAAACCGGTGTTAAAATTAAATTTCGTTGTGTCGGGTCAATGCAACTTGGCGCTGCATTGCCTTCGACAAATAATAGACGCTTTAGGGGTATTAAGTTTCTTTATTATTTGGTTGTTGGATCAACTTTTCGGTATGCCCACCCGAAAATGAGCGGGAAAACCCACAAGCTGAACACCATCGCACAGAGTATGCCACCGATAACCACCCTCGCCAGGGGCCTGGAACTTTCGGAGCCAATACCATGCGAAAGCGCAGCCGGGCATAAGCCGATAGCGGCCATCAGTGCGGTCATCATTACAGGCCTGATCCTTGAATTTACACCCAATTTCATAGCGGTAAACAAGGTCAGCCGTTCGCCCCTTATCGTTTCCAGGTTTTGCTTGAACACTGTTATCAGCAGTACGCCGTCTTGAATGCATATCCCAAACAACGCGATAAATCCGATACCCGCCGAAATACTAAAATTTGTTCCGGTGATCAATAGCATAGCTATACCACCCACAATAGCGAATGGCACATTCAGGAACACCAGCGCGGCATCTTTTAAGTCGCCGAACATGACGAAAAGCAATAAGAAGATGAGTCCAAGGCTTACCGGAACCACTTGTGTAAGCCGTTTTTCGGCCCGCTGCTGGTTTTCAAAGTCGCCCTGCCACGCCAAATGGTAGCCGCGTTTAAGCTGCAATTTGGCGCTTACCTTTTGTTGCGCTTCTTTAATGGTACTGCCCATGTCTCGTCCCCGGATAGAAAATTTCAACGTGGCGAACCGCTCATTCTCGTCCCGGAAAATCAGGCAAGGCCCGGTTTTTTGGGTGATGCTCGCTATTTCTTTTATCGGGACCTTTGAGCCGTTTTGGGTTGGCACTAACAGATTACCAATATCATCAGGAGTTTTTCGGTAGGCTTCCGGAAACCTGACTCTTATATCAAAGGTTCTGACGCCTTCATACAGGGTCGACGCTGCCTGCCCCCCGATGGCCATGGCTATTACAGAGTTCGCGTCAGTAGCCGCAACGCCGTATTGGGCCATTTTTTGCTGATCAAGCGTGATATCGAGTTCCGGCAGCCCGATACTCGCAATCATCCCCAAATCCTCAATGCCACGTACATTCTTTAATATCTGGTAGATTTCATTTACCTTTTTTTCTGAATAATCCAGAGAATCCCCATACACCTTTACCACGATCGAACCCTTCACGCCGGAAACAGCTTCTTCTACGTTATCGCTTATCGGCTGAGAAAAATTAAGGTCTACGCCAGGAAGCTTAGCCAATTTGGCGTTCATCTGGCTAATCAGTTCGTCTTTGGTAACTTTGGGTTTCCAATCGTCCTCGGGGTACATCAATACGTCAAATTCATTGTTATAAAACCCGGCCACGTCCGTACCGTCGTCCGGCCTTCCGGTTTGTGAAACGGCATACTGCACCTGGGGGAAACTCATTAATATTTGTCGCACCTGCTTTGATGTTTCGACTGATTTGTCAAGAGAAACACTGTAAGGCAACTGTACACGCAGCCATATCGCGCCTTCATCCAGTTCGGGCAAAAATTCACTTCCGAGGAACCTGAAAGAATACAGGCCGATGACCATAACAATCATCGAGGTTGTGACAACAAGCGTTTTATGTTTGAATGCATTGTTAAATCCGAAAAGCATAAAGCCCGACAAATGGTGTACAAATGGGTTGCGTTTTTCGTGTACATTCTTATTGAGCAGCATGCTGATGAGCACCGGCACCAGCGTGAGGGTAGTGATCAGTGCGCCAATAAGGGCAAAACCGAGGGTATAGGCCAGCGGAGAAAACAATTTACCCTCCACCTTCTGGAACGCGAACACCGGCAGCAAACCCATGATAATGATGAGTTTGGCAAAGAAAATTGCTTTACCAAGCATGGCCCCGTCGTTTTTGATCATGCTCAGCTTCGCCAATTTGTTAAAGCGCTCCATGCCCACCTGCATGGCTTTCCGGTCAAGAAATACATACATGCCTTCTACCATCACCACTGCTCCATCGATAATGATCCCAAAGTCCACCGCCCCAAGTGAAAGTAAGTTGGCCGACATCCCCATGGCATGCAGGCAGATGAAAGCAAACAATAGCGCTAACGGAATGATTATAGAAACGATAAGCGTAGTACGCCAATTGAACATGAATAGCGACACCAGCAGCGTTACCAGTAGTATCCCTTCAATAAGATTGTGCAATACCGTATGGGTGGCAAACCCAATCAGGTCTGACCTGTCGTAATAAGGGACTATCTTTGTATCTGCCGGCAGGATATCGTTATTCAGTTTATTGATCTCGGCTTTTAATGTATTAACGACTGCGGTGGGATTCTCGCCTTTTCGCATTACGATGATCGCTTCAACAGCGTCAGGATCATCTACTACGGTACGTTTGCCATCTTTATCCACAATGGCGTCGCTCCTGCCTATCCAGCCAAGCCTTGGTACATTGGATATGGAAACTGTTGCTACGTCATTTACTGTTACGGGAACGCCGTTGCTGTTGCTGATCACTATATTGCCGATCTGGTGGACATCCTTGATCAGCCCCAGGCCTCTTACTGCAAATGCCTGGTTATTTTGAACGATCATGTCGCCCCCAACATTCAGGTTTGTTTTTTGCACTGCTGAATACACATCAAGGGGTGTAATACCTAAAGTGGCAAGCTTTCCCGGGTCGACAGTGATCTCATAGGATTTGGTTTTTCCGCCAAAACTATTGATATCGCCCACGCCGGGGATGGCCCGCAAGCGGCGGTCGATCACCCAATCCTGTATGGTTTTGAGTTCCCGCACGTCCCTGAAGGTACTTTTTAGGGTGTACCTGAATATTTCTCCGGTAGGACCGGTAGGCGGTTGTACCGATGGTGTGATGCCATTAGGTAGTGCTGCATTGTTGAGCAGGAACATCACCTGGGCCCGTGCTTCCTCATCAGTTACATGGTCATCAAAAATTACCTTAACGTAGCTTAGGCCGAATATAGTGTTGGAGCGTAAACTGGTCTTTTTCTGAACGGGGTTCAGCGCAATTTCAATTGGTATTGTTACCAATTTTTCAACCTCCTCGGCGCTTTGGCCCGGCCACTGGGTTATTATATCAATTTCCGTATTGGTAACGTCAGGGAATGCCTCAATTGGCATTTGCAGGAAGGTAATAACCCCGGCAACAGCCAGCATACCGGCACAAAACAAGATGAAGTATTTGTTTTTTAACGAAAAACCGATAACACCTCTGAGAAACTTTATCATTACCTGGTTATTTGGCTGTCTAATTAGCTGTTTAATGAACCGTATATAAGTATGGCATTGGAGCCTACCAGCGTTTCTCCAGGATTTACGCCATCTTTAATATAAGCTGTTTTTCCGTTTATACTGATGATATCGACAGGCCTTATTTGCACATCTTTTTTACTTTTTATGACAATTACAAAATATTGGCTGTGGTCAAAAACCAGGTCGCTGCTGGGTATTGCCGTTGCTTCCTTATTTTCCTTGTTGTACAACGTTACCGTGGCAAACATTTGTGGCTTCAACTCGTACCCGGGGTTGTCTAACACAACCCGCATTTTCATCACTTTGCTGGTTGGGTCCAGCACATTCATCAGTTTATCTACCTTGCCCTTAAAAGTCTTATCGGGATAGGTTATCGTTGTAACGTCAGCTTCGTCCCCCTGGTGCACTTTGGCAATGTTCTCCTCATAAACGTTGGCCTGTACCCAAACATTCTTCAGGTCGGAAATAGTGAACAGCGCTCCGCTATTATCAGTGCGGATGGACATGCCGTTATTGACGTTCTTTTGAACGATAAAACCCTCAATCGGTGCTTTTATCAGGAATTCTCCGTTGGGATTGTCGCCATTGATGCTCAATATTTTTTTTGCAGCAGTTTCCGCCGCTACCGCCTGCTGATAGTTTGCTTCGGCGCTGGTAATATCAACCTGCGAGGCGAGCCCGCTTTTAAACAACTCTCTTTGCTGTTCTAATTGCCTTTCGGTTAAACGGACATTGGCTTCAGCATTCACTACGTTGTTATTGTAATTGGCCACTTCGGAGCTTTTTACCACGCCCAATACCTGGCCGGCCTTCACATAGTCTCCCGGCATTACCGTTATCCCCGAAACGTTGCCACTGACCAACGGGAAAACGTTGATCACCTTATCCTCATTAAAATCCACTATTCCGTTAAATTTAATGGCATTCGTTATATTCGATGTCTTAACGGTATCTATAACCAGGGTCTTCAAAAGCGAGTCGGGCATAACATAAGGTTGCCGCACATCACCGGTATCGGTCTTACTGGAGCAGGAAAACAGGTTAAGGCCTGTAAAACATGCAGCTGTAATGACCAGGCAGTATTTGATTGTTCTTTTTTTCATGGGATAGCTAAGCCAATTTCAGGTTATTGATTAAAAAAAGATGTTCCGGTAACATAGTTTAGCTGTTCCAGTGACGTTACCCGACTCAGGAGCAGGCTGTTCAGCTGCACAGCATTAGTCTTGTAAGAATCATAATAATCAAGGAAGTCGAGCATGCCGATGTTGCGTTCCATATAGTTTTTAAATACCTCTTGTACTAAATGCGTAAAATCATGTTTAAAATTCGGGTCGAAGCTGTTCGCCAGTTTTTCGTATTTCATCGCGACTTTGTAGTTCGTCGCTACATCACTTTCAACCTGGTCCTGCTGGCTTTGCAGCTGCACCTTGCTTTGGTCTGCCTGCGAGCGCGCCTGTTTAATGTTACCCTGGTTGCGGTTAAATAAGGGTATATTAAATTCAATCCCCGCGCTTACAAAGTTTGTTCCGTACGAACCGAGCTTATCGTAATTCAACGACAATGAAAAATCAGGCACAGCTGTAGCTTTTTGCAGCTCAAGGTTCATATTGTTATAGTCAACCGTGGTTTTGCTGTATCTAAGGTCGTACCTGTTCACATAAGCCGAATCCAGCATCTGCTGATAGGGGACCGTAGTTAAGATTTCTTTCCCGGTGATATCCTCGGTAACGATGGGGTCAATATTCGTGCGGGCGTTAACTTTCAGCAAAAGCTTTAGCTGGCTTTCAACGGTATCTATACCCACCTCCAGCGAATTGTATTCCACCTGGAGCGAGTAGAGTTGTGACTGTATCCTCAATAGCTCTTTTTCGGCAATGTTACCCTTCGCATACTGCTCCCTATAAGCGGTAAGCGTTTTGTTGAGCGAACTTATTTCCAGGTCGTACACTTTTTCCGATTGCCTTTGATAGTACACTGAATAAAAGTCGGAGCGGAGTTCGAATTTTAAAGTTCTGATCAGGTCGAAAAACTGTTCTTTCGCCTGTTCCACGCCAATTTGCGCCAGTTTGATACTTTTGTTTCGTTTACCCGCGGTAGTAATTAATTGAGAAATACTGGCCGACTGCTCATTGGTTGGATTCGGCTCGTCAGTCCCGGCAATACCGTTGCTTAAGGAAAAATCCGGATTCGGCAGCAGTTTGGCCGTAATAACCTGCGCACTGGCAATATCAATATTATAGTGCTGGGCCATCAGCTGAAGGTTGTTTTGCAAAAACATCGCTTCAGCCTGTTTGATAGTAAGCTTAGCCGTGTCGGTCGACGTTTGAGCACGTGCCTGCATGGGCATAGCACAACAAACCATTTGTATCAGTAGTGCAGTTAGGGCTATTCTTCGAAACATTGTAGACGCATATCTCCGGTTGCTTAGCCCGGTTATCGCAGCAAAGGTAGGAAGATGTAGTTAGCGAATACTTAATCTGGCATTAGACTGCAATTAGAAGTTGATTAAATTGTTCTAATATGCGAGTTAAACTTGCGATTTTTGCAACAAATTAACCTATTGGTTATAATCTTCCACAAAAGCAGGTTGTTTTGGCCGAAACGTCATTCGCAGTTTCTTCCGGTCCCGATAGCTATCGGGATCGGGACTTTTCAGACTTTCCGACTTCAAGTTATCCGCCAACTGGCCGAAACGTCATTCGCAGTTTCTTCCGGACTTTTCAGACTTTCCGATTTTCGGTCTTCCGGACTTTCGGACTTCCCAACTTCCCCACTAATCTATAAATTCGGGAATATGATATGAAATTCGGTTCCCTTGCCAGGTTCCGACTTTACTTCGATCTTGCCGTTATGCAGGCGTACAATATTGCTGGTCAGCGAAAGGCCTATGCCATAACCCGGATAGTATAAAGCATTTGACGATCGGAAAAATGGCTGGAATATGTTGTTCAGGTCTTTTGGCTCGATGCCGATGCCTTTGTCGCGTATCAGCAGGTTAATGCCGTTCGTATCGCAAAATATTTCGCAATAAACCTCTTTGTTATCCGAAAACTTTAATGCGTTTTTGATGATGTTACTAATCCCTATAAATAATAGCTGCCGGTTTCCCATTAACGTGTACCTTTCTGGGTCGTAAGGCAGATTGTAGTTGATGGTGATCCTGTTTTCGTTTCCCTTTACCGACAGATCATCCTTTATTTCCCAAAGCAACTCATCCATTCTAACGCTTTGAAACTCGTAGTTCGAAACATTGGTTTGTACAAGGTCCATCAGGCTGTTGATGATATAGTTAAGCCGTTCAGTTTCCTTTATGATGTTTTTGAGCGTTGACTGGTAATCTTCATTTTTCCGTTCGAGCATTAAAGTAATTTCCGCTTCGCCGAGTATGGTAGTGATAGGCGTACGGAGTTCGTGGGAAGCGTGGGCGATAAATGATTTCTGACTTTCAAAAGACTGCTCCAGGTGTTCCAGTAAATGATTGATGGATAAGGAAAGGATATCGATTTCGTCGGTTTTCTTCGGTGCGATCGGCAGCCTCAGATCAAGGCTCGTGGAGCGTATCCGCCTTAAATTATTGGTAATTTTAACGATTGGAAACAGGGCGATACGTGAAAAGCCGTTGCCCATAAAATAAGTGATAAACAACGAAGCCAGGAAAAAGAAAAACATGATGAGTCCCAGGTCATGCATGTAGCGGTAGCCATTGCTATCGATGGCCGAAACCATGATGACGAAATTTCCCGAATTATCTTCGTAATAAATACCGGTGACCTGGCTATCCCCCCGGGTTAGATGAACAGGTGTACGTTTTTGCGCAATTACCTGTTTGAGAATAGCTACATTCCA
>JABDGE010000098.1:14838-15130 GCA_013286235.1 Bacteroidota bacterium | reverse complement strand
GCTGATTACCTGCGCCATAAAAAAATACAGCGAACCCGAGCTTAACTGGCTGCTGGTAGTTAATACCGTGGTGTTGCTGGCTTATGGGATAGCCATTTTTATCAGGGTAAGCCGGATGGTGTGAGGAAGCGGAAAGCAGAAAGCGAAAAGCAGAAGGCTGAAAGCAGAAAGGTGAACAACTAAAGCAGAATTTTAGCTTTTAGCTTTGGTCTTTAAGCTTTCAGCTCAAATCGGCTCAAATCAGCATGAAAACGAATGAGACAATGATTATACCCGGAAAGCGATACAGGCC
>JABDGE010000098.1:0-14828 GCA_013286235.1 Bacteroidota bacterium | reverse complement strand
GTTGTCGGCTTCATTCGTTTCATCGTTGATTTTTTCTCCGGCAGGCCGCTTCCCATCAGGTACCCCCAGGGCTTGAGGCTGTCGACCCTGTCAAAAATAATTTTAAAAATAGCCAGCATGGGGATGGAAAGAAACATCCCCGAAAGGCCCCAGATCATCTCGCCCAATACGATTCCCAAAAACGAAACTAAAGCGTTCAGCTTCACTTTTGAGCCGACGATGGTAGGCAACAGGAAATTGGAATCGACGGCATGGATGCCGATCACGCTGATCCCCACATAAAGCACGTCCTTCATATTCCCGGTGGCAAACGTCACCAAACAGGCTAACAACAGCGAAGTAAAGATACCCACGTATGGTATCAGGTTAAACAAGGCCACAATGATTCCCAGCAGCATAGCATATTTGATACCGATGATCCAGAAAGCGATACAGGCCAGGCAGGCGACTACAAACATTTCCAACAAAATGCCGAGGATATATTGCCGTAAAATGCTTTGGATGTTTTCGACAATATCATGTACAATGGCTTCGTATTCATCGCTGAAAACCCATATAATAAACCGGATGAGCACACTGCGGTAAAATAGGATCAAAAAAGTAAAGATGAGGATAAAGGCATAAAACAGCATCAGCGACGATATGGCCCCAAACGTTTGGCCGGCCATTTCTCCGCCCGATTCCATCAGCTTTTGCGTAGTGCTGTGAACATAACTCATTTGCTTTGTTGCATCGATATGAAAAGCATGCTGTATCCATTGCGAAAGTTGGTCCACTGATTCGCTGACCTGGCTTTTAAGCATCGGCCAATCGTTGGACAAACCGGAGATCTGTGAGCCCACCAGGTACAAAATGCCGGCGACAAACGCTATCAGCAGTAAAATGGAGACCAGCCCCGACAAACCACGCGGCAGCCGCAATTTTTTTTCGAGAAAAGCGGCTATCGGGTACAATAATATCGAAAACAAAAAACCGAATACCAGCGGGTCAAGAACATTTTTTGCCAGTATAACCAGGTATCCTAAAGCAATAAAGCCTACCAGGACCAGCGATAGTTTTTCGTAAAATGGAATAGTAATTTTTTTTGAAGCCATGTTTAACCAGGTAAAATCAATAATTGTAAGATTAACGCGAAATGCGTTTATAGGTTTGAAGATAAGCATATTCATTTTAACATGCGATTTTATTCCGTAAACCGTTTTTAAATTCTTGACCAGGCTGATGTTTTGGCAATCATTTTGCTTACTAAAAAAATTATTTACCTATAGAAAAACACCATGACAAAGTATTCAGAAAAGGCGCAGGAAAAAGTAGAAGAAAACATGCGCGAAATGAAAGAAGGGAAATTAAAAAGCGGCCGCAGCGGTAAAAAAGTCACCAGCAGAAAACAGGCGATAGCGATCGGCTTGTCAGAAGCAAGGAAAGAAGGTGCAAAGGTGCCGGATAAGAAATAATTCTACGCGCAACTTTATTTACTTAGATACCGGTCGGCAAAAAAGTCCGCGATGCATGAACCATGAACCATGAACTAATCTTATATTAGCGTCCTTTTTTGAAGAACAGATGAATAGATTTTACGGGACGGGCGTTGCCATGGTAACCCCATTTCAGGCAGACGGGCAGGTTGATTATGAGGCCTTAAGCAGGCTGATCGAACATTTGATCGACGGGGGCGTGGAATACCTGGTTTCCCTTGGAACAACCGGTGAAAGCGCTACCCTGAGCGACGCGGAACGAAAAAACGTGTGGTCGTTCACTGCAACTGCGGTTAATGGGCGCGTTGGCCTGGTTGCCGGCATCGGGGGTAACAACACTACGGACGTTGTTGAACAGGTAAAACATTTCGATACCATTGGCTATGATGCGATACTTTCGGCAAGCCCGCAGTACAACAAGCCCACACAGGAAGGTATATACCAGCACTATAAAGCAATTGCACAGGCCGCACCGCTGCCCGTAATTCTGTACAATGTGCCCAGCCGTACGGGCAGCAATGTGAATGCGGATACCGTGGTGAGGCTGGCAAGCGATTTCAAAAACATTATAGGTATAAAGGAGGCAAGCGGTAATTTCGACCAGATCAACCAGATCATGCGCGATAAGCCCGATGAATTTTTAGTGATATCCGGCGACGATCCGATCACCCTGCCCATGATGGCGTTGGGGGGTGTTGGGGTGATTTCCGTCACCGGTAATGCTTTGCCGAAAAAAGTATCAGAAATGGTACGCTATTGCCTCGCCGGCGACTACAAACAAGCGCAAACACTCCATTCGCAATTGATCGATTTTACCCGGTGGATGTTCGTTGAGGGCAGCCCGGCAGGCGTTAAAGCGGCGTTAAAGCAACTCGGCATTTGTGGGGATACTGTAAGGTTGCCGTTGGTACCGGTCGGTGCTGTAACTGCAGGAAAAATAGTAGCCGAAACCCCAAAATTGGCCCAATAAAAAACCCGGCGTTCTTCTCAACCCCGGGTTTTTATTGGAACAAAGTAAAGGGCTTCCTTTGCCTTTATTACACTTTGTTCTTCGCTTCCTGCACTTCCAATCTAATAGCCTGCGCTAAATTTTTCAGATCCTGCATACCTTTTCGCACGCGGGTGCCTGCTGCGCTGTTGCCTTTGTTGTAAAATTTGTCGGCATCCGCTTCCAACGATGCCACTAACTCTTTTACTTCAGTAAATTTTTTCATTTCAGTTACTCCTTTTTAAAATAATGAGGTTTATTGTTTTGTTAAGCTAATCTAAATGGATTTTTCTAAAATAAAAATTTTTAATCAAGAAAAATATTGCGTTTAAAGCGCCTTTTTTCCACATTTAGCGGTTTGGGTAAATATTAACATATATTAAATATTATTCTTTCATCCATGATAATATCAACTGTCTTTATTGCGGTAAAAGGAAATGTTAAACAGACACTAATAGTCAAAAAATAATTAGCCAATAATTAACATAAAGTACTTTTCGGTTGAATATCTGCTATTAATATCGAATCTCTTAATTTCGGCGCGCTATGTTTAACAGGAAAGGTGTTTCATAATAGTTCCGGATAATACCGGTGTACCTTTATTATTAACTCGCCAAATAAGGTATTCGCCCAGGCAAACCATTTACGCGTAAAATCCGATGGGTCATTTTTATTGAATGATTCGTGCATAAAACCGGTTCCGGCATGCGTATTTTTCAACCACGCAAGGCATTGTGCGATTTCCTGCTTGTCGTTTGAGGTTATTGCGCGGATAATTATGCTCATCGGCCATATATAATTCATGCCTATGTGCGGCCCGCCTATCCCCTCCGTCGCGCTTCCTTTAAAAAAGTAGGGGTTTGCGGCGCTCAAAACCATCCGGCGGGTATTTTGATAAACCGGGTCGGTCGCCGCCATCGCGCCGAGGTAAGGTAAACCTAATAGGCTGGGTACATTGGCATCGTCCATAAACGACTGGTTGCCGTAACCGTCAACTTCATAAGCCAATACTTCGCCATAAACCGGGTGTTGCTTAGTCGCATAATTCCGGAGTGCCTGGTCAACCTCGCCGGACAGGTCCTCGCAGGCCCGGGCTGTAGGGGTATCATTTGCGATCGTCCTGTACATTTCCGCAAGCTGCCCCAGGCTCAGCTTTGCAAAATAGTTGGAAGGTATCAAAAAAGGGAAGATCGTGGCATCATCCGATGGCCTGAATACCGAGCAGATCAAGCCAACAGGCTTTACCGGGTTACCATAGCCTCCATTTGGCGCCGTATCACTGGCTACCTCGGTTTTCCGCTCAAAATGGTACGGACCGGGACCATCTTTTCGTTGCTGCATCCTGAAAGTGGAAAGGATCAGTTTACCGGCATTTTGCCAGTTCTCGTCAAAAAAGCTGCTGTCGCCACTGGTCTTCCAATAATTATAGGCCAGCCTGATGGGGTAACAAAGCGAATCAACCTCCCACTTGCGTTCATGCAGCTCAGGTTTCATGGTGGTATCGTCGCTGTCCCATTCGCTGCCTGTTGGCCCTTCGTTAAAAGCGTTGGCGTAGGGGTCGATAAGGATGCATTTCGCCTGTCGGTTAAGTACACCTTTTAGCAAGGATTTTAACGCTTCGTCTTCCTTTATCAGCGGCAGGTAGGGCCAAACCTGTGCCGATGAATCGCGCAGCCACATGGCATTAATATCCCCGGTGATTACAAAGGTATCCGGTTGGCCATCCTTTAGCGAAAAATTTACCGTGGTATCCAGCGTATTCGGATAACAGTTTTCAAAAAGCCAGGCAAGTTCCGGGTCTTTGATGGCTCGCTTTATCTGTTCAATGGTCACCTCAACGCCGGTGCTTGTAAACTTCCGATTGGCGGGCGCAGGGCGCTGGCTTGTAAAGGTTTTTAGATCGAACCAGGAAGGTTTTGCGCCAAGGCCGAGACTCATGACAGTAACACCGTTTAGTTTAATAAAATGTCGACGGTTAAGCATTGGATAGTTTAATGAATCGTAAAAGTAAAAAAGGATTAATACATCAGGTAAAAATTGTTGTTGATACCAATATTATTTTAGTGTCCTGTTAAATATTAATAGCGCGCGTGGATGAACAAGGATACCAGGCCCGGGTTCAGGCAATGTTTTTGATAATAGCAAATTAGTATATTTGTATATGAGCAATTGGAAAGAACGTATTACTACAGATGCATTACAATGTGGCGGCAGGCCCTGCATACGGGGGATGCGCATAAGAGTAATTGATGTGTTAGAACTGCTTGCTGCGGGCTTAACGCAGGACCAGGTATTGCAGGAATTACCCGACCTTGAACCGGGTGACATCGAAGCTGCTTTAAAATATGCCAGCAGTAAACTTGACCATCCCGTTATTGCGGCATGACTATTTGGATAGATGCACAGCTTTCTCCTTTTATCGCCTCGTGGATAAGCGCCCACTCTCCGGGTTTGAATGCTGTTGCTTTACGTTCCATCGGCCTTCAGGATGAACGGGATTATGACATATTTCGGAAGGCTCGCAAAGCCAATGTTACCATAATGAGCAAAGATTATGACTTTGTTAAGCTGATTGAGCTATACGGCATCCCTCCGAGATTAATATGGATCACATGCGGGAATACCTCAAATGCACGTTTATGTGAAATACTAAACACTACGCTTCAACAGGCAATTGATTTGTTGGTTCAAAAGGAAAGCATAGTTTAGATAAGTGATAAGTTCTTTTGAGCAATTTGCGATACCTATGCAGAAGAGCGTTTATAACGGCAACGACACAATAAACGACGTACCGATCCCGAGCAACGATTTTACCGAAATGGTGCCCTGCATCTCTTCGATGGCTTGTTTAGTGAAGTAGAGGCCAAGCCCCATGCTCTTTTTATTCAAACCCGACTTAAAGTATTTGTTGAAAATATTGCTTTTTTGCTCAGGGGGTATGCCTAAACCATTGTCTTCAATTTCGATGACGCAATGCTGGTCCTTATGGTACGAGCGTATCCTTATCCATTGTTCCGGCTTGCTGAAATCAGCGTATTTGATGGCATTCGATACTAGGTTATTGAACACTACTTTTATGCCTGCGACATTGCATTTCAACTCGGGCACCTCCAGCTCGTTGACAAATTTTACCTGTTTACCTCCGGCAAAAAACCCATTCTGACGCTGCAAATCGATCACAAGTTCCGAAAGGTTACAAACCTCATCCTGCTGAACTTTGTCATTCCGTATCGAAGCCAACACTTCCTGTATGTATTTGTCCTGCAATTCGAGGGTTTCCCGCATCATCGCGGTATAAACAGGAAGCTGGGCAATATCCCTTTCGCGTTCCAGTACCGTCACCAGGCCCGTGAGTGAGGATATGGGCGCACGCAGGTCGTGAGTTAAAGAATGCGCGAATGCATTGATACGCTCATTCAACTGCGACAGTTGCGTATTCTGCTCCAATATTAATGTTTGCGAAAGATGCAGTTTCCGGAGCATAACCGCGCCCAGCAACGCGGAACATGCCAGGATAATGATAGAACTGATGATATCAAAAACGAAAACCTCGTGATCAACCTTCCGGGATGCTTCGCCCAATACGGCCGAGAAAAGCTGCTGTTTCACTGTAAGCTGATCGGATATGGTATTGATCTGCTGTGTAAGGTCACTTTTATCCACTGCCTTATGCAAACGGGCATCGTTATACGCTTTTGAACCGATCGCATTTAGTTGAGCTACCAGGTCATCGGCCTGCTGCCAGGTTTGTATAGCCGACTTAAAAAAAGCTTCGTTCCTGAATTTATTAAAAAACCACACGAGGTTGCTTAAGTCGGCCTCGTTATTCCCGCCCATCAAAAACCCGATGCGGGCTATTTTGATATCCTTGCCGCTTTGCAGCGCCTCCCTGGCGATCTTATCCCCCTGCGGAACACTGATATCGCTTTTAAAATACAAGTAATTTACCTCATCACCCGAATGAATATAACTGATCAAATGCCGGCTGGCATCCTTTTCGCCTTTTGCATACTGCGACTCAAAATTGGTATAAGCCCGGGTTGACGACAATACCTTGACCGAATAATAATGGGTAATGCTGATGCACCCGGTGGCCATTAATACAGCAATCGTTAAGGAAATAATTACGCTCTTCATTACAACTTCACGCCACAGTTAATATATTTTAATCGATAAAAAATATACGAGGCTTATTTTTCTTATACGAAATTGAAAGGATTGAGTTGTGATTCTCAGACAAAGGGTCGGCTATTGGTTTAAACTAATCGTCATCTTACATAATTTCAGTAACTTGTGATTATAGTGCTGGAGGATTTAAGCGTAGGGTGTCGCGGAGAGCAGCCAGCGCCGCATACAATCCTCTAATTTGTAACGCTGACATCATATCTCACATCTCTTGATTCTTGGCTCTTCTTTATGGCACAAACCGCTTATAATCAATATAATAAATTTTCGTAACGATACTCGTAGTGTAACGTCACGTAACAGCTGCTGTACCTTTAGCAAAACCCGATTTGCCGGTTTAGTGAAAACGCCGCATCTTTAAACTGGATTTAGGGTTGCCTGCTCGCAAAGGAGTCCTTTGGGCATATAGCTGCAGGGCTGCTCACAAAGGAGCTCCTGGACCTGCGGTGGCCAGCTTTAACGAGCACCCCCGCATGAGGCCGGTAGGTAACACCAGCCCCCTGTTCATCGGAATTCGTGCAAATCCGGCAAAGGCGGTAATATTTCGGTGTCGCTGCGGCACTCTCCGCCTAAAAGATGTTCTTTGAAATAGTGTGAAAATCAGTATGTTGCGCTAAGTTAGCAATTGGAGGCAAACAATAGGTACCAGGTTTTAAGAGTAGTTTTTACAGCATTAACCATACAAAAAAACTAACATTAACATCGCATTAGCTGCAATAATGGCCATAAATTCAGCAAAAAAGGCAGCATTAGCCTGGCATTAACCCTGCAATAAAAAAGTACCGCACCCGTGAAAAATCACAATAAAATATGAGAACACAAGCAAACGGCGCAGCCTTCCTGAACGCCGCTGAATAAAAACAATCCGTGAGGAATCATAACAAAACCACAATAAATACACAATAAATACACAATAAAACCACAACTAAAACATAACAAACACACAGGAAAATTAGCCTGTCTTTATTTAAAATTTAGCTGGAGATAGCTGATAATTAGTTCTTTGACATATTAATTATTCATCCCGGATGAAGCCATGATCGGTAGTAGAGACGCCCCGATCTATAGGGGCGTCTCCGGCCTTGCGCCTTTATAGTCAATAAACAAAAAACAGGATTATCCCTAAAAAGTACCTCTAAAGACCGGGAAAGTACCCCGAAAGTACACGAAAAGTACATCAAAAGTACACGAAAAGTACATCAAAAGAACCCCGGAAGTACATCAAAAGCACCCCAAAAGTACCCGCTTCTCTCCCAAGAAATATTTGTAGAATACTGATTAGAAGTTATTTGTAATGTTCAGTATTTGTTCAGTATTTCAATATTGTTTATCTCTTTTGAAAAAACATTAGACTTCCGTATTCAAGATCGGTGAAACTAAGCGCAGCGACTCATGAACGCCGCTGAACACAAACAACCCGTGAATAACCGCGTAGCGCTCTTGAACACAACTAAAAAAAGAACAACTCGTGAAAAATCAAAAAATAATCGGTGAAACTAAGCGTAGCGCTCCTGAACACAACTAAAAAAGAACAACTCGTGAAAAATCCCAAAAAATAAAACCGAAAGGCTATTTCTATCAAGATGAAAAAGAAATTTTTCTAAATACGAAGCTTACGCCACCACCAGCTTATTCTCCTTATAGTACCCGGCTTTCAACTTTTCTCCCATCTGTCCAAAAGCATCCAATGTTTTTTGAACATCTTCCAGGCCGTGTGCCGCAGTGGGTATAATACGAAGCATGATCAATCCTTTCGGAATAACCGGGTAAACAACGATGGAACAGAAAATGCCGTAGGTTTCGCGGAGGTCGCGGGTTAAAGCGGTAGCCTCAAACAGGTCGCCTTCGAGGAAAACGGGGGTAACCATGGTATTGCTAAGGCCGATATTAAAGCCATGCGCTTTCAGCCCCTGTTGCAAGGCTGCCGCTATGTCCCATAATTTTTCACGCAGTTCGGGCATTGTTTTCAGCATCGCGAAACGTTTTTTGATACCCATCACCATTGGCATGGGCAGCGCTTTTGCAAAAGTTTGCGAACGCATGTTATAGCGCAGGTAGTCGATAATATCTTTTTTGGCGGCTACAAAAGCGCCTATACCTGCCATTGATTTGGCGAAGGTGGAAAAGTAAACGTCGATATCGTCAACGCAGCCCTGTTCTTCGTGGGTGCCCGCGCCGGTTGCGCCCATAGTGCCAAAGCCGTGGGCATCATCAACCAATATCCGAAAATTGTATTTATTTTTCAGGGCAACGATTTCCTTCAGCTTACCCTGCGCGCCCGACATGCCAAAAACACCTTCTGTTATCAAAAGGATTCCCCCGCCGGTCTGCCCCACCAGTTTGGTCGCTCTTTCGAGTTGTTTTTCACAGCTGTCGAGGTCGTTATGCTGGTAAACAAAGCGCTTGCCCATATGGAGCCGAACGCCATCGATTATGCAGGCATGCGATTCAGCATCATAAACGATCACGTCATTGCGGTCAACCAGCGCATCGATGATCGAAACCATACCCTGGTAACCATAGTTCAGCAAAAATGCCGACTCCTGCCCTACAAATGTCGCCAGGTCCTGCTCGAGTTCCTCGTGGTGCCTGGAGTTTCCCGACATCATGCGCGCACCCATCGGGTAGGCCATGCCGTAATCAGCAGCGGCCTGCGCATCAACTGCTCTCACTTCCGGGTGATTAGCCAGGCCAAGGTAGTTGTTGAGGCTCCAAACAATATGTTCTTTGCCGTTAAACAGCATGTGGGGCCCTATTTCACCTTCCAGCTTGGGAAAAGAAAAATAGCCATGCGACCATTTTTGATGCTGGCCCAGCGGGCCGCCCATGTTTTTTGAGATTTTGTCGAAAAGATCCAAACCAATCCTATTTAAAACTACAAATATAGGCTATATTACGGTTAAGGGCAATCGTTATTACTTTTTATGATAGGCTATAATTGTGAGTGGGAGTAGTGTGTGATGAGTTTGCAGTTTGTAGTAAGCAGTTTGCAGGGAATGGTGAGTGCGGAGAAGTGAGTGGCAATGGCAGTTGGCGGTAGCAAGCTCTTGGGTCGGTCCGGTACCTTTCCGACTCAAGAACTTTTACTTATCCGCACATCCGCATCCCGCACGTGCGGGACACATCAATCTACATTATCATGCAGGAACGAATTATTCGTCCTGATCTCAGTCTTTCCGTCTTCGTCCGGCAGTAAGGAGAACCTCGAAACCTGGCTCTCGTCCGATGCAGGGGTTTGCTGCAGGGCAATTTCCTTGCGCTTGTAGGCAGGCACATTTTCCATTTCCTGGAGGTTGCCATTGCGCAGTTTCATGCTCAGATCCTTCAAGCGCATGATGCGTTCGCGGGATTTCTTAAGCTGCTCCTCGATAGATTCATCCGTTTTATGGTCATCCGCGCCTGCTATAACTTCCGGCTCGGGCTCGGGGAGCTTTTGCGCTGCAACCGGTTCGATGTTTTTAACCGGAGGCTCGGTATTTTTTACCGGCTCTACGATCTTAAAAGTCATCTCCGGCACATTCGGCGTTGTTTCATCTTCAACCGGCGGCTCTTCGTCGGCAAGGTTATATTTGATTACAGTAGGTTCTTCCGCCTTGGGTGCAAACAGGTCAAACAAGCCCTTTTGTTTTTGGTCGTCCTTTGGCTTTGGCTCGTCTTTCGGCTTCAAATATGGACTCGCTGTGGTTTCCGCTATTTTAACCGGGTTGATGAACTCGTTAATGGGCTTTGAATTAAGCGGAGCGGTTGGGTCGAGAACAGTAATGATCTTCTTTTCGCCTTCCTTCTTTTCACGCTCGTCTTTCGTCTGGAACCCTGTTGCGATAATAGTAACCGACAATTTATCACCCAGGTTTTCATCCATGCAATTACCCCATATCACGTCCGCAGCCAAACCGGCTTCTTCCTGGATATAATCGGTAATGATGGTCACCTCGTCCATGGTAACTTCCTTGATGCTCGAGCTGCTGATATTCAACAGAATATAACGTGCTCCTTCAATCTCGTTATCTTTCAATAAGGGCGATGCAAGGGCGCCTTCTACAGCTTTCAATGCGCGGTTTTCTCCTTCTGCCGCCGAGCTGCCCATGATTGACACGCCGCTGTCTTTCATAACCGTGCGCACATCCTTAAAGTCGACGTTCACGTAGCCGGGCAGAGTAATGATCTCGGCTATGCCTTTAGCTGCAGTAGTCAAAATATTATCAGCCTGGGCAAATGCCGAACCCAGCGTCAGGTTCCCGAAAATTTGCCGCAATTTATCATTAGAGATGACCAGGAAGGAATCGACATACTTTGTCAGTTCCGCCATGCCTTCCTCAGCCTGAAGTTTACGCCGCTTTCCTTCAAATGCAAAAGGGGTGGTAATGATGCCGACGGTCAAAATATCCAGCTCACGGGCAGCCTTGGCTATGATGGGGCTGGCGCCTGTACCGGTGCCGCCGCCCATGCCGGCGGTAATAAACAGCATCTTGGTATTGGAACCCAGCATCTGTTTTATATCGTCGATATTTTCTATCGCTGAATTCTTTCCTACCTCCGGTATCGACCCGGCGCCCATTCCTTCGGTAAGGCTGGCGCCCAATTGAACCTTATTCGGGATCGGGCTCAGTTCCAGCGCCTGCGCATCGGTATTACAAACAATAAAGTCCACGCCGGTTATCCCCTGCCGGTACATGTGGTTAACTGCGTTCCCGCCGCCGCCGCCAACACCAATTACCTTGATGATGGACGACTTTTCTTTTAACATCTCAAACTGCATAATCCTTGTTTTCAGTTATATGTAATTGTTGATTATCCGGATTTTCCTAAAGTAAGTATAATAGTTTTTCAACAAGCTTTATCCACATTTGTCAATATGTGGAAAGATAGCCGGATGTGAATAAGTATAGTTTTTACTTCAAAAAATCTTCGTCTTTTATATCATCTTTTATAAATTTCTTGCTGCTTTCCAATATTTTAGTCAGCAACCCGACCTTCTTATCCTCGGTGTGCTTGGGCTTCGGAAGCTTGCTTTCTGTGGGAGCCTGGGCAACTTCGTTGTATTCCATTTTTTGTATGCCTTTTATCAGCAAACCAATGCCGGTTGCATACATCGGGCTTTGCAAGTCTTCGTAAACGGTCTTGGGCAGCACTTCGTTCTTCGCCAGGTGCTCATTCGGGAAGCCCACGCGGCAATCCAGCCCGGTTGTATACTCAACCAACTGCTGCAGATGCTTCAGCTGGGCGCCGCCGCCCGTTATCACAATGCCGCCAATCAGCTTTTTCTCGTAGCCGGAGGATTTGATCTCGTAATACACATGCTCAATGATCTCCTCCATGCGCGCCTGGATGACGAAAGCCAGGTTCTTCACCGATATCTCTTTGGGTTCCCTTCCCCGCAAGCCTGGCACACAAACAATTTCATTCTCCTTGTTTTCGTCTGCCAGGGCCGATCCGAACCTAATTTTTAACTGCTCCGCTATATTGCGCATAACCGAGCAGCCCTCCCTTATGTCCTCGGTTATGCTATTGCCGCCAAACGGGATAACTGCTGTATGCCTGATGATGCCTTCATGAAAAATAGCCACATCTGTGGTGCCGCCGCCAATATCCACCAAAACCACTCCAGCTTCCTTCTCTTCGTCGCTCAGCACCGCTTCCGACGATGCAAGGGGTTCTAATATCAGTTCTGAACTTTCCAGGCCAGCTTTGTTGACACATTTTACAATGTTTTTTATGGCTGTAACCTGGCCAGCAATAATATGGAAGTTGGCTTCGAGCCGTACACCTGCCATTCCTACAGGATCTTTTAGGCCCGGTTCACCATCAATGGTAAACTCCTGCGGCAATACGTGGATAATCTCTTCGCCGGGCGGCATAACGAGGTTATACATGTCCTCGATCAACTTTTCGATATCCCTGCGCGAGATCTCCGATTGCGTTTCCTTTCGCGTGATCAGTCCACGGTGCTGCAGGCTCTTGATATGCTGGCCGGCAATCCCTACATTAACCACCCTGATCTCTACATTTGATTGCGCACCGGCGCCTTCAACGGCCAGGGTAATTCCCTGCACGGTTTTGTCGATGTTGGAAACCATTCCGCGGGTAACGCCTGCCGACTCGGCCTTGCCGATACCCAATACCTCCACTTTCCCGTTTTTGCTCCTACGGCCAACAATAGCGCATATTTTTGTGGTTCCGATGTCCAATCCTACTACGATTGGTGAGCTTTTGTCCTGAGTTGAGCTTTTGTCCATATTACTTCTTAATTAGCGATGTGTCTTTTTTTGTTTTGATTGAATCCCTTTTGGCGCTGTCGGCCTGCAGCGAATCCTTTTTAATATTTTCGTTCCTCACACCAATCACCTGGTTGGCATACTTGATGTTGATCATTTTATAGGCGCCCCAGCCAACCTGCGGCAATGCTTTCTTATAGAAAACCCGCAGGTTGTGAAACTTGGTGTCGAGCGAGTCGGCGTCACCCAGCAATATCCGGTTGTTGCCTACCCGCGGAACGAGTTCTATTTCATGATCCTTGTTTACATATATCTGCGCTATCTGGGCGTCCCATAATGAGTCTTTCCTGATGTAATCGGCAGTTTTGAATACAGCCATAGCCATATCGGTATGCAGGGTGTCCACGTGGTTAGCAAAAAGTTCGTCTATGTACCCGTTTGCTACCAGTACCCTCGCTGTGAAATTCTCCGATAAAGGCATCTTTAAGCCATGCTGGTCGACATAAAAATCCTGGTCAAAACGGTTCATCATCCGTAAAATTGGTTGCCGCTGGCTGATCTCCACATTGATCACCCCATCCATATTCGCGTAAACGGTCGCTGTCTCGATAAAAGGGTTTGCTTTCAGCTTCTCCTCCATTTCATGAATATTGATCGACTCCATCTTTTTGCCGATCAGGGCCTGGCTATGGATCTGCAATATATTGTCAACCTCTTGCTCATCAATAAAATATTGGTTACCGGGGATATATATCTTCACATCTTTGCAAAGCACCTCCGATTTTTTGATCTCGATAAAGCCCATCAAGACAACCAGGCCCCCAAGGCTTATCAGCCACGCAAACCCAAGCAGCAGGTATCTCCAAAATCGTTTCTTAAACATCTTGCAAGGCGGCTTTTAACGGTTGTACCAATTGATCAATATCGCCTGCACCTACTGTTAAAAGTAGTTCAGGTTTTTCGTTTTTTATTATTTCGACAGCTTCTTGTTTTCCACATTTCCGGGTATTCCACATTTTCATGCGTTCTATGATCATTTCCGGGCTTACACCCTCAATCGGCAGTTCCCGGGCCGGGTAAATGTCGAGCATCAGCAACTCATCCGTCAGGTCAAGCGCCTCTGCAAAACCATCGGCAAAGTCCCGGGTGCGGGTGTATAAATGGGGCTGAAAAATTGTAACCAGCTTCTTTGCAGGATATAAGCGCTTTACCGAATGTATACAAGCTTTTAATTCTTCCGGGTGATGGGCGTAGTCGTCGATATAAATATGACGGTCATTTTTAACGATGTATTCAAAACGACGCTTAACTCCGGCGAATGAACCCAGCGCAGTTTTTATCGCTTCGGGTGTAACCTTCATGAGCAGCGCCGCCTCGGTGGCTGCAACTGCGTTTTCCACGTTATGCATACCCGGTATACCCAGTTTTATACCCCTGATGTTAGCCTTATTACTGATAAAATCGAAATAAAAATCTCCATCCTTTACTTCGACATTGCCCGCATAAGCGTCTGCTTCGGTATCGAATGCATAGGTGTACCCACCCTCAAGTGGTAAACCCTTTTTATGGATCAGTACTCCGCCGGGCTTTATCTGTGATGCAAACAGCCTGAACGACTCGGTAAGATGGCTGTGGTCGCCGTAAATATCGAGGTGATCGGCATCCATCGAGGTAATGATGGCTATATCGGGATGCAAGGTCAGGAACGAGCGGTCGTATTCATCTGCCTCAACCACTACCACGTTGTTTTTGCCGTAAAGCACATTGGTATGGTAATTGGTTGAGATGCCGCCCAAAAATGCAGAACAATCATTGCCGGAACGCTTCAGGATATGAGCGATCATGGTCGACGTGGTCGTCTTTCCATGCGTGCCGGCTACTGCAACGGCAAACATGCCTTTACTGATGATGCCCAATACTTGCGAACGTTTGAACAGTTCAAAACCGCTGTCTTTAAAGAAATTC
>JABDGE010000097.1 GCA_013286235.1 Bacteroidota bacterium | reverse complement strand
CCCCGGAGGCCATTATCCTTTCCGGCTTCGACCCGGTACGACGTGAAATTGCCCGTTTGGCGATGCACCGTTTGGTGACCGACGGCCGTATCCACCCGGCCCGCATCGAAGAAGTGGTTGCCAAAACCAAAAAGCAAATTGAAGAAGAGATAGTCGAAATAGGCGAACGTACTGTTATCGACCTTGGCATAAACGGTCTCCATCCCGAGCTTATCCGTATGGTAGGCCGCATGCGTTACCGCTCTTCGTACGGACAAAACCTTTTACAGCACTCCCGCGAAGTGGCGAATTTTTGCGCTACTATGGCCGCGGAATTGGGTCTGAACGTAAAGCTTGCCAAACGCGCAGGTTTACTGCACGACATTGGCAAGGTGCCTGATGATAATCCCGAGCTGCCACACGCAATCTTAGGCATGCAGCTGGCCGAAAAATATAAAGAACACCCGGAAGTATGCAACGCCATCGGCGCGCACCACGATGAAGTGGAAATGACTTCAATGCTCTCGCCGATCATCCAGGTATGCGACGCGATTTCCGGCGCCCGTCCCGGCGCCCGCCGCGAGGTGGTGGAAAGCTATATCAAACGCTTAAAGGAATTGGAAGACCTGGCGCTTTCTTATCCTGGCGTTGAAAAAACATTTGCTATACAGGCTGGCCGTGAATTGCGTGTGGTGGTGGAGAGCGAAAAGATCAGCGATGCGCAATCCGAAGTTTTAGCTGCGGATATATCCAACCGTATTCAAACCGAAATGACCTATCCGGGCCAGATCAAAGTGACTGTGATAAGGGAAACAAGGTCAGTTGCATTTGCGAAATAGAAACAAAACTATTAGCTTTAACATTATAAATAAAAAGTATAGCACTAATGCAAGCTACTTTAAAGTCTAAAGTTTCGGAGATTTTTACCGAGTACAATTTTTCGAAGGAAGATGCAGGTTTTATTTCTGAAGTTTTGAGCGAAATAGATAACCGGCAGGACGAAAAATTTCAGGTAAGCAAGGAGCTGTTTTTGACACAGAAAGATAAAGTCGAACTTATTGAGCGAATCGATAACGTTAAGGTCGAACTTATTGAACGAATCGAAAGTGTAAAAATAGATATCTATAAGGCGATTTTTACAGCAGGTATTATTCAATTACTGGCTATTGTCGGATCGGGTTTGGCAATAATTAATTTTATACGTAAATAGTATTGAGTGTCGGCCGCTAATAATAAAAAATCTCCTACTCCAATGGCCGTTGAAAAACGGCCATTGGACATTTACTTTGACAAATACGCGGAAAATCATCAAAATCCAACAAACAAGGCCATTCACTGGATTTGCGTTCCCCTGATTGTATTTAGCTTGTTTGGGTTGATATGGGCTATCCCGTTTCCCCATATAGGTTTTATGGGGCGGTATAACGATTACATCAACTGGGCATCCTTTTTATTGGCATTCAGTTGTTACTACTATTATCGCCTGTCACCCGTATTGTCCTATTTTATGGTGCTTGTGTTATTTGCTTTCAGCTATGTCATTATCGACCTCGCTGCCTGGTATAACACGGGTGGCCCGCCGCTGTGGGAGTCGTCTCTGGCAATCCTTGTTTTGGCATGGATCGGACAGTTCATTGGTCACAAGATCGAAGGAAAAAAACCTTCCTTTTTTGATGACCTGAAGTTTTTACTCATCGGCCCCATCTGGCTGCTGCATTTTGTGCTGAAGAAGTGGTCGATAAGATACTGAAATTGATGCGCGTTTGTTGTTGGCTCAATCACCTCTAACTGGACCGACGAAGGTTCGGTTCCTGATGCTAATTTTCCATTTCAAATTCCGCAATCGACTCCCGATAGTTATCGGGACCGCATTCCGCATTTCTTCCGCCTTACGGGCTACAAATTCTTCCCCAGCTTATCCAAAATATCCTTCGGCACCTTCTCCAGGTCGAGCACCAAAAAGCCGTCAAGGCAATCTGAAAACTTGGGATCGATGTTAAAGCTGATGATCCTTGCATTCAAGCCAATGTATTGCCTTAGCAACACCGGAACTTTTACACTCCGGGTTTCCACTTCCGAGATCAGGTTATCAAGCCCTTTGAAGTTATCCTCCGCAGCCAGTAAAACGTCGGGGTCTAAATCGCCAAGGTCTACTTTGAATTTCTTTCGCGGCCGCACGTATTGCGCCAGGTCATGGTCAAAATGATTGCGGTTAACATAATCTACGATCAGCGATTTCGAAAATTTCGAGAAGGCATTGCTGATGCTAACAGGCCCGATCAGGTATCGGTATCGCGGATTATCGATCAGGAACCTCAATATGCCTTTCCATAATAAAAACAGTGGCAAAGGTTTTTGCTGGTATTCCTTTCGTATCCACGACCGGCCCAGTTCAATGCTCTTTTTTAGTACCGGTGTAAATTGCGATTTGATCTTAAACAGCTCCGAAATATAAAATCCCTTTTTTGCCATGCTGTAAAATATCTCGTCGCCAAAACCAAGGCGGTAAGCGCCCACGATCAGTTTCGCCTCTATATCCCATATAAAAAGGTGGTGGTAATAGATATCGTATTCATCAAGATCGATCGCCTTGTTGGTGCCTTCGCCGATCTCCCTGAACGTCAATTCTCTTAAGCGGCCGATCTCCCTGATCACGTTGGGTATTGTAGATGTAGGTACGATAAAAACTTCGTAATTCTTTTCCGTCCAAACAAGGTAATCTTCGCGTAAGGGTTCAATTTCTTTTTCGAGCACCCCGGCGCTGATTTCGGGGACGACAGCCGCAGCCTGTTTTTTAATTTTAAACAGGTTACGCGGGTTGAAAATCTTTTTTTCCTCATCAAGACCGGTGCCAAGCGCATAGGTGCGGGCGCGGAGGTAGTTCAGCAGCCTTGTCGTATTATTAAGATCGGGAATGTCCGTCACGTTAATCGCTTTCCCAATGCGCAGTTTGATAGTATGCCCCTGTTTGTTAAAAAGCTCCGATGGCAGTTTGGCAGTACGGAGGGTGGGGTGGATAAGACTGAGCAGGTTAAACAGCAGGCCGTTGTTTCCGTGGAAATAGATCGGCACTACCGGTACTTTTGCTTTTGCGATGATCTTGCCTACTACAGGATGCCACATCCGGTCGGTAATTTGCTTTTTGTCGACATTAAACGTCGAAACTTCTCCTGCCGGGAATATGCCCACAGGTGTTCCTTTTGCCAGCAATTCAAGCGTTGTCTTTAAACCGCTGATGCTCGACGAATGCTCAATGTTCTCAAAAGGGTTTACCGCGATGAAATAATCACTCAGGTTGGGGATCTTCTTCAAAATAAAGTTGGCCATCAATTTGGCGTCGGTCCTTACCATGCAAAGTATTTTTAGCAGTACCATGCCTTCTATGCCGCCGTAGGGATGATTGGCAATCGCAATAAATGCGCCTGTTTTTGGAATATTTTTGAGGTCCTTTTCGTCAAAATCAATGGTTATACCGCAGCCTTCCAAAATGGCGTCCACAAACTCCGGCCCCTGTTTGGGCTGCGCCCGGGCAAACAGTTCATTTACCTGGTTTATTTTCATTAACTCCATCAGGAGGGCCGCCAACCCCGGCATTTTTAATTTATCCAGTTTGGTAGCCTTGGCAAACTCTTCGGTGGTGATAACCTTCATGGTGATTTAAAAATAACTGCTTTACTGTTAAGTAAACGTTCTAAAAATATTAACTTAAAGCTTTAAATGATTTTTTGTTTATAACCCCGATTTTAGCGTGATAAATTTAACTTTGATAAACCTGTAAATGAGATCACGCATAAAAAATTACCTGGCGATAACCAAAAAAGAATGGAACGGCATGGTGGTACTCGTTATCCTGATCGCATTAGTATTGGCCGCCCCTTATGTTTATCAATGGTTCCGCAAAGATAGCAAAATAAACTTTAGCGACTTTGACAAGGCCGCAGCGCAGTTGGACAAGGCTGCAAAAGAAGGAAAATATACCATGGCGCCGCCGGATACTGTCAAAAATTTGCACCCGGTAATGTTTCCCTTCAACCCAAATGCCAGCACCGAAGCCCAATGGGTTCAACTCGGGTTAAGCAAAAAACAGGCAGCGGTAATCTTACATTACAAAGCAAAAGGCGGCAAATTCTATAAAAAAGAAGACCTGCAAAAGATATACGCCATCACCGCCGATGACTACAAACGGCTTGAGCCCTACATCAACATTCCCGGCGGAGAAACCTTCACTAAATATACAAAAGCAAAGCCCGGTGAAATCATCGAAATTAACAGCGCCGATTCCGCGAAATTGACGGAACTAAAAGGTATAGGCGGGTCCTTTGCGACCAGGATCATCCGGTACCGCGGCCTGTTGGGCGGGTTCTATCACAAAGAGCAGCTAAAGGAAGTTTACGGCATGGATTCGTTAACCTTTGAGGGCATTAAAAACCAGCTTTCTGTAGACCCAGCCAAGGTTAAAAAAATTGAAATTAACACTGTTTCGTTCAACCAGCTGCGGCTGTTTCCCTACCTTAGCTACAAGCAAGTGAACGCTATTATCCAATACCGGGCGCAGCATGGCAACTACAGTTCCGTTGCTGATATGAAAGACATCGTTCTCCTGGATGATAATATATTAAGGAAGATTGAACCCTATTTAAACTTCAAATGATAGATCAGCAAATAAAATCAGCCATTCGTGACATACCGGATTTCCCGCAGCCGGGCATAATTTTTAAAGACATAACGCCGATATTAAAGGACCCCGTGTTGTGCACCGGGATACTGGATGCTTTTATTGAAAAGCTAGAAGGCATCCGCATCGACGCAATCGCCGGCATCGAAAGCCGTGGATTTCTATTTGGATTGAGCCTGGCGACAAAGCTGGGGGTTCCCTTTGTACCTGTTCGCAAGGCAGGGAAACTCCCGTTTACCATCAAACAAAAGGCGTACAAGTTAGAGTATGGTACAGCAGTGATCGAAATGCATATAGATGCTTTCGAACACGGACAACATATACTTATTCATGATGACCTGTTGGCTACCGGCGGTACGGCATTAGCGGCAAGTGAATTGATCGAAGAAATGGGGGGCCATGTTGCCGGTTTTTCTTTTGTGGTTGAACTGGGCTTTTTGAATGGAAGGGAGCGCTTGGGGCCGGTAAGCAAAAACCTTATTGCACTCGCCATTTATTAATTACTCCTGGATAGAAGCGGTTAGCCGCCAGTATAAATGTGCCTTTAATTCCGTTACTTTGCTTGAATCAATTCAATTCCTATGGATGCTTTAGTTACCGATGACCTACAAAACGGATATGATTTCGCACTGACGGAAAATCAGCAAATGGTGGCCCGAATGGTTCGCGATTATGCCGAAAAGCACATCCGGCCGCATGTGATGGAATGGGACGAGGCGCAATATTTCCCGATAGAATTGTTCAAGCAATTAGGCAACCTGGGTTTAATGGGTGTATTGGTGCCCGAAGAATACGGCGGTTCAGGATTCGGTTATTTAGAATACGTGATTGTCATCAGTGAGGTCGCCAAAGTTTGCGGCTCTATCGGATTATCAGTTGCCGCCCATAATTCTTTATGTACAGGCCATATTTTAGCCTTTGCCAACGAGGAACAAAAGCAGCGCTGGCTGCCCAAACTAGCAACATGCGAATGGCTCGGCGCCTGGGGATTAACAGAATCAAATACCGGTTCAGACGCTTTAGGCATGAACACTACCGCTTTGCCGGATGGTGATCATTATATAGTAAACGGTTCAAAAAACTTTATCACCCATGGCAAATCGGGTGAAATAGCCGTGGTGATGGTACGCACCGGGGAGAAAGGGGAGTCAAAAGGCATATCAACATTGGTGATCGAAAAAGGAACGCCCGGTTTTACCCATGGCAAAAAGGAAAACAAGCTGGGTATGCGCGCTTCCGAAACCACCGAACTGATCTTTGACAATTGCCGTGTACCAAAACAAAACATGCTCGGCGCCGAAGGCGAAGGATTTAAACAGGCCATGAAGGTTTTGGACGGCGGTCGCATATCCATTGCGGCCTTATCGCTTGGCATTGCCAAAGGTGCTTATGAGGCAGCACTGGCTTATTCAAAAGAGCGTAAACAATTCGGACAGTCGATCAGTAATTTCCAGGGCATCGCCTTTAAACTGGCCGATATGGCTACGGAAATTGAAGCGGCAGAACTGCTGATCATGCAGGCGGCGGCCACCAAAAACGCCCACCAGCCCGTCACCAAATATGCGGCCATGGCTAAATACTATGCCTCCGAAGTTGCCGTAAGAGTTGCCACTGAGGCTGTGCAGATCTTCGGCGGATACGGCTACACCAAAGACTATCCAGTTGAAAAATATTACCGGGATTCTAAGCTCTGCACAATAGGAGAGGGGACATCGGAGATACAGAAGATTGTGATTGGGAGAGAGGTGTTGAAGTAGGTCTTGATGAAACTAAGTTCTGAATCGGGTCGCTAAATTTGGAATATGGAAAATTCTTATGGCAAAACGTTTTCAGTCGCGACACTGATAATTTTTATGTTCGTGTCTGTTGTGTTCGCAGCCACGTTTAGAAGAGGTTCTTCGACTTTTCAAAATGTCAGGCGGGAGCCGCTGCAAGAAGTGATTCGAAAACCAGCCGTTTATGATAGCGGACAATATCTTTTAGAGATCGACCCACAAAAAATGGGCATTCCTCGTGATACGCTAATAAACAAAAGGAAAAAAGGGGAGGTTTTGACAATTCCGGTCAAATTTTCAAATCTTTCAAACCAAACTTTTAGGTATTTGAGCATGTCTTGTTCATGGTTTGAGTTTTTTGAAACCAATAATAAATCAGTAGAAATTGTACCTTGGGATTGTGACGCAAATATTTCGACGGTCCGAACTGTTTTGCCTCACAGTTTCGAGATTTACAAATTGCCAATTCTCTTATCAGGCAACTATTTAAGCGGCGAAAAATTTTCAGTCGGTATCAAATTAATCGAAGTCACTAAAGAAAATGAGAAGTCAATGATAGATGTTATGGATTTCCGTTCACTGAAAAACCACCTGCTTTGGTCGAATGTGGTGCAAATACCATGAATCAAAGCTGTTAATTATTTCAATTGATAAACAAACTTGCCCTTTGACTAATAAGTTCCCCCCCGTGCCATTAAAGCGCTTGATTCAAGAGTTTATAATTAATATAACTTCATGGCCGTTTGTTTCAACCAACAGACGAACAGGACATTGGTTAAAGCAGCGATTTAGCTAAAAAGGTGTGCAAAGATTTCAACATTACTCCTCGTTTTTATTTCAAAAATTGATAAATAAATAAATTGTATATTGCGGTTAGTAAACCTCTCTATCTTATGCAATTACGTATCAACTCTCTTTCAAAAACATACCCTAATGGGGTTCAGGCATTAAAAAATGTTAATTTAACTATTAATTCGGGGATGTTTGGTTTACTTGGGCCCAATGGCGCGGGTAAATCGAGCCTTATGCGTACCATTGCTACTTTACAGGAGCCGGATTCGGGCAGTATAAGCTTGGGCGAACTTGATGTTTTGCGCCACAAGGACGAAGTAAGAAAAACGCTTGGCTACCTGCCGCAGGAATTTGGCGTGTACCCCAGGATATCGGCCGAAGACCTTTTGGACCACCTGGCCGTTTTAAAAGGCATCAGCAACCGAAAGGACCGCAAAGAACTGGTGATCTCGTTGCTGCATAAAACTAATTTGTTTAACGACCGAAAAAAACATCTCTCCGGCTATTCCGGCGGGATGAAGCAGCGGTTCGGCATAGCCCAGGCCTTGCTTTCCAATCCTAAACTTATCATCGTGGATGAGCCCACTGCCGGTCTCGACCCTGCCGAACGCAACCGGTTCCTCAACCTCCTTGGAGAGCTGAGCGACGAAACCATCGTGATCCTTTCTACGCATATTGTTGATGACGTTAAAGAACTCTGCACCGACATGGCCATCATCAACAAAGGCGAGCTACTAATGCAGGGTAACCCACTGAAATCGTTAAAAGATTTAAGCGGTAAAATATGGAGCAAACGTGTAGATCGAGAACTGGCAGCAGGGTACAAGAGCCGGATGAACGTCGTATCTGACAAGTTGGTGGCCGGCAAACCAACCCTTCATGTGCTTGCTGACACGCAGCCTGAAAAGGGTTTCGAAGCGGTTGAACCAGACCTGGAGGATGTTTACTTCTCGCATATATTCGGCGCTCAAACCCAATCGCTAACTGTTTAATTTAAATGCTATGCTTTGGGAAGTAATCAAATTCGAACTTAAATACCGGTTAAACCGCCCTGCAACCTATGTCTATTTTGTGCTTTGGTTCCTGTTTGCGTACCTGGCTATTTGTACCGGGGTGATACACGTTGGCGGCGATATTGGCAAGGTAAAGCAGAATGCCTCGATAACTTTATTTAATATCGCGGCCATATTCAGTTTGTTACCGGGTATATTTTTTGCTTCGGCAATTATGGGTGTGCCAATCCTACGGGATTTTGAGCATAAAATGGAATCGCTCATTTTTACAACCAATATCACTAAAACCAGCTATCTCGTTGGTCGCTTTGTCGGCTCTTTTATTACGCTTTTGTTTATCAGCTCCGCCTTTATCTGGGGCACCTACCTGGGGTGTATTATGCCGTGGGTAGATCATACGAAGTTTTTGCCGGTAACGTTGTCGCAGTCGCTTTGGCCCTGGCTTGTAATGATCGTGGTTAATTTATTTATTTTCTCGTGCTTGTTTTTTGCAATCGGCGCACTAAGCCGAAAAATGCTTTTTGTGTATTTGCAGGCTATTGTGTTGTTGGCTATATATATCGGTGCAGGCGCGTTTATCGGCGATGTTGAAAATATAAAAAAGGCCGCTGTTGTCGATCCATTTGGTGTTTACACTATTGACGCGGTAACCCGCTATTGGACAGTTGCTGAAAAAAACACGTTTATCGTGCCGTTTTCGGGTCTCCTGTTGATAAACCGCCTGTTATGGCTTGGCGTTGGATTGGTGTTTTTTTGGATGACATTCGCCGTATTTAAATTCAGGTCGGTTTATACGGGCTTATTTAAAAAGAAAGCCGGGAAAGCGAAGGCAGATGATACAGCAGAAAATACCCCTATTCCTTTTGTGAAGCCAACTTACTCGTTTTTCACGTGGTTCCAGCAGGTTGGCACTTTAACACGGCTTTATTTTAAGGAGGTTATCCGCTCGGTTCCGTTTATCGGTATAGGAATTGTCGGCTTAATATTGATCGGGATCGATGCCTCCTACGGAACTTCGTGGTATGGGCAGGACCTTTATGCCGTAACTTCAAACATAGCAGGCTTTATAGTGGATGAGGTAGGCATCATATTAAGCATAATGATATTGTTTTACGCGGGCGAGGTAATGTGGAAAGAGAACGGTATCAACTTTAGCCAGATATATGATTCGCTTCCCACCAGCAACGCCGTGCCCATTGTAAGTAAATTCCTGGCGCTGTCGGGCATTATATTGGTATACATAATGCTGATGATACCGGTAGGGATGATCATGCAGCTATTAAAAGGATTTACTGCTTTTCAGCTAAATGTATATTTACAAATACTTCTCCTGCGTCTTTTCGTGCCTATGCTTATCTACATAGCTATGGCCGTTTTTTTACAAAGTCTCTTCAGCAATAAATTTATGGGCTATGCAGCATGTATATTATTTTATGTGTTTATACTTTTTGCAAGCCAGATGAGGATATTTTTTTCGCTGTTTATTCCCAACAGCGGGGCTGTGGGCGCCTATTCAGATATGAATGGGTTTGCTGCCGACCTTGACCGGTTTATCATTTTGAAATTGTTTTGGGCAGGCTTTGCCGGTTTATTGCTGGTTATGGCTGTTTTGTTTTACCAGCGGGGCACCGGGACTTCTTTTAGCACACGATGGCGAAATGCCGGGCAGCGTTTTGGTTCGCTGCAGCGTTTGTTTTTGATTATCAGCCTGATTACAGTTGCCGCTGCAGGGGTGTATTATTACGTAAATACAGAGGTATGGAATGAGTATATCGACCCGGAGGCCCAAAAAGATATACAGGCAAATTATGAGAAAACATTAAAGCATACTTATGGAAAGATGGTGCAGCCCAGCGTTGTAAATACTAAATGCACAATTGACCTGTTTCCAAAAACCGGGAATCTAAATCTGCGGGCTGTTGTCACTTATAAAAATTTGATGAATGTACCGATCTCGGAATTATTGGTTCAGGAACCAGGCGACCTCCTGCTCACTTCGGATATTAAATTTTCGGTTCCGGTAACAAAAGTTAAATCATATCCTGTTTTCCGGTTTACTGTGTATAAGCTAAAACAGCCGCTAAAGCCCGGTGATTCGCTCCTGCTGCATTTAATTGCGAGGCGGGTGCAACGGGGTTTTACCAATGAGGGCGCCAACACCAGTTATGTGGCCAATGGTACTTTTATCAATAATTTCGACATTTTCACGGGACTTGGCTATTCGGGTAATAATGAATTATCGGACAACGAGGATCGTAAAAAGCGCGGGCTGAAAGAGCAGGCCGGCTTGCCTCTGCGGACAGATACAGCTGCAAGAATGTTAAACCTGTTTCAGCAGCGGGGCCGTACCGGGCTTGATATTACGGTAAGCACCGACCCAGATCAGATAGCTATTGCTCCCGGTTACTTAAAAAACGAATGGAAACAGAATGGCAGGGCCTACTTCCGTTACCAGATGGATAAGCCTATATTCAACTTCTTTAACGTGATATCGGGGCGGTACCTGGTAAAACGCGACAAATGGAAAAATGTTAACCTTGAAATTTATTATCATAAAGACCATCCTTACAATCTTGACATCATGCTTACCGCACTAAAACGAGGCATGCTGTATGATAGCACCAATTTCAGCCCCTTCCTCTATCACCAGATGCGGATCATCGAGTTTCCCAAATACCGCGGTTTCGCGCAGTCTTTTCCCAATACGGTTCCTTTTTCGGAAGCCATCGGCTTTATTTTTCATCATCAGCCCGAAAAGCTGGATATGTGCTATTACGTAACCGCCCACGAGCTCGGCCACCAGTGGTGGGGCCACCAGGTTTGCGAGGCAAACACTGTCGGAGATCAGATGTACTCGGAAGGGCTGGCGCAATACTCAGCGCTGATGCTGCTTAAAAAGACGCTCCCGCCGGAAGAACTAAAACGCTACCTTAAATATGAATTAGATGGCTATCTTTCAGGCAGGGCGGCCGAAACGAAAACAGAAAACCCCCTGGATCAAACCGATAACCAGGGTTATATTCATTACCAAAAAGCCTCGCTCGTTTATTTTGCAATGCAGGATTATATAGGCGAGGATAATTTGAATAAAGCATTGCGCAAACTAATAACAAATTATGGCAACGGCGACAAATACCCAACGTCGGATGTACTGACCGGCTATATTAAGGAGGTTACTCCGGATAGTTTAAAGTATGTGGTGGACGACCTTTTTAGCCGAATTACACTTTTCGATAACCGTGTTATTGAACCTACCGCTAAAAAGGTAAAAGATGGATATGAAGTTTCCATTCCGGTTGAAACCGTTAAATATTATGCCGACAAAGCGGGTAATGAAAAACAAACACCTGTAAAGGATTATATCGACGTAGGCGTTTTTGCCCTTGATAAAAACGGCGAAGAAAAGCTGGTTTACCTGAAACGCGAGAAGTTCACGCAGCAAAAGACCACCATCCTGGTTAAGCTAAAAGAGAAACCCGAAAAAGCAGGCATCGACCCTTTGTATAAATTAGTTGACCGTAACACAGATGACAATACCGCGGCGGTGGAGATGGAGTGATGGTGCGTTAATTGAAATCCTTTTAATATTGAATAACGAATTTTGAATGTAGAATTTCGAAGTTTAATACTTCATTATTCAAATTTGGATATTCGATATTATTTAAATCTTATTTTATTTTCCCAATCAAAACAGGAGGTATATCGGGAATTATGATCATTATCAACGTAAAAGACGGCGAATCATTGGACAAAGCACTAAAACGCTTTAAAAAGAAATTCGAAAAAACAGGTGTTTTAAGAGAACTTCGCAGCCGCCAGGCCTTCGAAAAGAAATCTGTTACCCGCCGCCACGTGGTGAAACACGCCGTCTACAAGCAAAATATGAACCAGGAAGCAACCGTGTAATTTTTTAAGAATTCTTAAAAAAATTACAATTTTTCCTACGGATATATCAAAACTATTTGTACATTCATCGTTCGGGTGTACAAGTAGTTTTTATGTTTACAGAGCGTTTTATCCGGTATATTCAGTACGAAAAAAGATACTCTCCGCATACAGTTTCCGCCTACCAATCCGACCTCGACCAATTTATAAGCTTCCTCAATAACCCTGAAAAGCAGACTCCGGCTCCTGATCCGGCTATAACCCATCCTTCGCAAATCACGCATCACGACATCCGTAACTGGATGGTGCATATGATGAACGACCATATCCTTGCCCGTTCCGTAAACCGCAAGATCGCTGCACTCCGCAAATATTTTAAGTTCCTGCTGCAGGAAGGAGAAATCACCATTAACCCCTCTTCCAAGATCAACACGCCCAAAGTTCCAAAAAATCTGCCGGTAATTGTGGAAGACATCAAGCTGAGCCAAATGCTGGATGCATCGGAGGTTTTCGGCGTCGATTTTAAAGGGGTTCGGGACAAACTTGTGGTGGAAATGCTTTTTGGCACCGGGATGCGGCTTTCGGAGCTTTTGGGCGTAAAGGACACCGACATAAGCGTTTACGAAGGCACCGTTAAAGTTTTGGGAAAACGCAACAAAGAACGCATCATTCCGATCAACAACGAGCTTAAATTATTAATAGCTGAATACCAGGAGTTAAAGAAAAAGCAGGATTTTTTTAGCAACAATTATTCCGCGCTGATCGTTACAGAGAAAGGAGCGAAAGCTTATCCTAAGTTGATCTATCTCATTGTGCAGAAATATCTGTCATACATATCTACCCAAAATAAAAAGAGTCCGCATGTGCTGCGGCACACCTTTGCAACAAGTTTATTGAACCGCGGCGCCGACCTCAACGCCATAAAAGAACTTCTGGGCCACGCTAATTTGAGCGCCACCCAGGTGTATACCCACAATTCAGTCGAACGATTAAAATCAATTTACAAACAAGCCCACCCAAAGGCATAAAAAGGAGGAATCATGAAAATCACAGTGCAATCTATTCGTTTTAATGCAGACAAGAAGTTACTGGAATTCATCCAGAAAAAAGCTGATAAGCTTGATACCTTCTACGACCAGATCATTAGCGGGGAAGTTTATTTGCGCCTGGAAAATGTTGAAGACGAAGCGAATAAAATAACGGAGATTAAGCTGACGTTGCCTGGCAGCCAGTTATTTTGCAAGGAGCAATGTAAAACGTTTGAAGAAGGAACAGACCTTGCCATCGAATGCCTGCGTAAACAGATTGACAAATACAAACAAAAGAAGACGACGGCCGCAGCCGCTGCAAAAAAAGCCACCATGCTGGCAGCAGCTGAAGAGTTTTAAGTTAAAATATATTCCAGATTTTATACATGACCGGCGGGTTTTTACCCGCCGGTTTCTTTTTGACATCAACCTATTACCGCCACAAAGCAGCCCGCCAAAACCACTTTAAAACCGGGTTCAGAAGCTGGATTTTTCAAATTAGAAGTCAAATGCGCCGCCCCAAAAATACCTCAAAAATCACCCCGATTTTTTTTAAAAAATAAATTTTGTTCGGCCTGAAAAATGTGTAAATTTGCAATCCCTTTCGGAGAGGTGTGTATGCACGTTGCGATTGACGAAAGGGTGGTTCTTTAAAATAAAAATTTAGCCTTTTTAATTAACCGTAACGGTTCCGGGATCATGTAAATCATTGGTCGGCAGGGAGACAGAGAAGTTAATAATTAAAAGCCTCCTTAGCTCAGCTGGTAGAGCGACTGACTTGTAATCAGTAGGTCATTGGTTCGATCCCGATAGGGGGCTCTGTTAGATTTTAGATTTACGAGTTTAGATTTACGATTTTCAAAATCGTAAATCGTAATTCCGAAATCGTAAATCAACAATGGGGAGATTCCAGAGCGGCCAAATGGATCAGACTGTAAATCTGCTGTCTTACGACTTCGGAGGTTCGAATCCTCCTCTCCCCACGTTGTCAGTTGGCAGCGGGCAGTTGGCGGGTAGCAGCTAAAACTGCAAACTGCACACTGAAAAAGCGGAAGTAGCTCAGTTGGTAGAGCGATAGCCTTCCAAGCTATAGGTCGCGAGTTCGAACCTCGTCTTCCGCTCTGTTACAGTTGGCAGTAAGCAGTTGGCGGGTGGCAGTAAGAAAACTGCAAACTGCGCACGGCAAACTGCAAACTGAAGAAAACCAGCCGACGTAGCTCAGGGGTAGAGCACTTCCTTGGTAAGGAAGAGGTCATGGGTTCAAATCCCATTGTTGGCTCAACTAATTATAAAGTACACGAGAAGAATACTTAAGTTTTAAAATTAACCTGTAAATAATTAAATATACATCATGGCAAAAGAAAAGTATGACCGCAGTAAGCCGCATTTAAATATCGGTACAATCGGTCACGTTGACCACGGTAAAACAACCCTTACCGCAGCTATTACAAAGGTATTGGCTGATAAAGGTTACTCAGAAGCACGTTCATTCGATTCGATCGACTCGGCTCCTGAAGAGAAAGAACGTGGTATTACTATTAACACCGCACACGTTGAATACTCAACAGCAACACGTCACTATGCGCACGTTGACTGCCCGGGACACGCTGACTATGTGAAAAACATGGTTACAGGTGCTGCGCAGATGGACGGTGCAATTATAGTTGTTGCCGCCACTGATGGTCCGATGCCGCAAACACGCGAGCACATCCTTTTAGCCCGCCAGGTTGGCGTGCCTTCATTGGTTGTGTTTATGAATAAAGTGGATATGGTTGATGATCCGGAATTGCTGGAATTGGTTGAGATGGAAATCCGCGAATTATTATCATTCTACGACTATCCTGGCGACGATATCCCTGTTATCCAGGGTTCGGCCCTTGGTGGCTTAAATGCTGATCCGAAATGGGTTGGTAAGATCATGGAGTTAATGGATGCAGTTGATGCACACATTCCAATTCCTCCGCGTTTAACTGAGCTTCCGTTCCTTATGCCTGTAGAAGACGTATTCTCGATCACTGGTCGTGGTACTGTAGCAACCGGTCGTATCGAGCGTGGCGTTATCAA